>JBGPUH010000028.1:0-13757 GCA_041491025.1 Methylomirabilis sp. (SeqCode) | reverse complement strand
TGGGCGCGCGGTTCGGCAACGCCAACTCCATCCATGGCTGGGGGCGGGAGGCCAAGCGGGCCCTGGAGGAGGCGCGCCAAGTCATCGCCTCGGCAACGGGGGCACGGGAGAAGGAGAGCATCGTCTTCGTCTCAAGTGGGACCGAGGCTGATAATCTGGCCATCAAGGGCGCCGCCTGGGCCGCCCGCCCGCGCGGGCGACACATCCTGACCTCGGCGGTGGAACATCATGCGGTGCTCAACACCTGCCGGTCGCTGGAGGAGCAGGGCTTCGAGGTGACGTACCTACCGGTTGACAGCGAGGGGTTGATCGATCCCGAGAGCGTCCAGCGATCGCTCCGCGCAGATACGATTCTGATCTCCCTGATGCATGCGAATAACGAGACGGGTGTCATCTTCCCGATCGCAGAGATCGGACAGCTCGCCCGGCAGCGGGGGATCGTCTTTCACGCCGACGCGGTCCAGGCATTCGGGCGCCTCCCGATCGACGTGGAGGCGCTGGGAGTAGACCTGCTGTCGCTTTCGGGCCACAAGGTCCACGGGCCGAAGGGGATAGCGGCGCTCTACGTCCGGCCCGGGACACGGATGGTGCCGCATCTGCACGGGGGGCAGCAAGAGCGCGGCCGACGGGCCGGGACGGAGAATGTCGCGGCGGCCGTTGGCCTGGCCAGGGCCGCGGAACTATCCGTGGGATCGATGGACGTCGAGGCCGACCGCCTGAGGCGGCTCAGAGACCGCCTTGAGGCGGGAATTCTTGGGCGAATCGAGGGGGCGCAGCGGAACGGCCATACGGACCGGCGGTTGCCCAACACCTCCAACATCTCGTTTCGAGGGGCTGGCGAGGAATCGCTGATCCTTGCCCTGGACCTGGAAGGGATTGCGGTCTCTGCCGGCGCTGCCTGCACCTCAGGGTCACTTGAGCCGTCGCACGTGCTGCAGGCGATGGGGCGGAGGCCCGACATCGACGGTGGAGGCCTTCGGTTCTCCTTGGGCGCGGCAACGACGGAGGCGGAGATCGAGTACCTGCTCGATCTGCTGCCGGGACTGGTTGAGCGCATCCGGGTGGCGGCGGCCTCAGGCCGCCCGGCGCCGGCCTTGGCATACGGATAGGCGGGCCATTCCTGTGAAGTCCAGACGGCGGGTCGTGGTGGCGATGAGCGGCGGCGTAGACAGCTCCCTGGCCGCCGCCCTCCTTGCGGAGCAAGGATATGAGGCGGTCGGGATCACCCTTCGGCTTTTACCCGCAAGGCGTGCAAGCAACGACCTGGAGCGCTTCGATAGCTGCTGCTCTGCACGGGATGTCGAAGATGCACGGCTTGTGGCCGACCAGCTCGGCATCCCGCACTACGTGCTGAATTACGAGCAGGAGTTCGGTCGCGAGGTGATCGAGGAGTTCTCGAGGGCCTATCTGAGCGGGCTGACGCCCAATCCGTGTGTCCTCTGTAACGGACGGGTCAAGTTCGGGTCGCTGCTCCGCCTGGCCTTGGGGCTGGGGGCCGAGTTCGTGGCCACCGGGCATTACGCCCGGATCGACTATGACGGCAGCACCGGTCGGTATCGCCTCCGCCGCGCCCGCGACCCGAAGAAGGACCAGAGCTATTTCCTGTACGAACTCACACAAGCGCAACTGGCGCGGACTCGCTTTCCGATTGGAGAGATGACCAAGGAACAGGTCAGGGAGCGCGCCGCCGCCCTGGGGCTGAAGGTGGCCACGAAGCCCGACAGCCAGGAGATCTGTTTCGTCGCCGGGGATTACCGGAGCTTCTTGCGCGAGCGATACGGGGACCGCTTGCGGCCCGGCGCCATCAAGGACAGCGCGGGGAGGAGCCTCGGCCAGCACCGGGGGCTGGCGCTCTATACCGTGGGGCAGCGAAACGGCCTCGGGATCGGCGGCGACGGCCCGTTCTATGTCGTCCGGCTGGACGCGAGCGCCAACGAGGTCGTCGTGGGGAAAGCGGATGAGCTGCTGTGCCGTGAATTTGAGGCTGAGAAGGCGAACTTCGTGGCCTGGGACGGCCTGCCCGAAACACGCCCGGCTCAGGTGATGGTTCGCTATCGCCAGGCTGCCGCGTCGGCCGACCTCATCCCCCTGCACGACGGTCGCATCCGGGTCCGATGGATGGAGCCGCAGCGATTGCCGGCGCCGGGCCAAGCCACTGTGTTTTACGATGCATCGGAGCCTGACCTGCTGGTGGGCGGCGCTACGGTCGCCCGATAGGGACGAGCGTTGAGTGAGGATGGCCGAGCCCTTCCGGCAAGACAGGACGACTCCAGGATTGTGCTCACAAGGCTCGCGGAGGCCTCTCGCCGCATCAGAGGGCTTCGGGCCGCATCTCGCGGAGCCCGCTTTGCCCTCCTCGCCCACCTGATTCTGGGCCCCTGGCTCCTCCTGAGGGGCTTGGTTCCGCTCCCGTTCGGGCTCTATCTTCTGGCACTTCTCGTCGCGGCAACAGCGGGCGTCGTCTATGGCCTTCTGGCGCGGCTACCCCCCTCGTCGGTTGCGCGCCTCCTCGATCAGCGTCTCGCCCTGAAAGAGCGGCTCGGGAGCGCCCTGGAGGTGATGCACCGGCAGGGTGACCCGATGGTTGATGCGCTCTTGCATGACGCTGCCGCAGTCGTCGAAGGCCCCCGCCTCGCCATGGCTGTTCCGGTCGGCCCCCCGGTGGAGGTCCGCTACCTTCTTCCCACGCTGACCCTTGCCGCAGCCCTCTTCCTGCTTCCGCCACTGCCACTCTGGATGCATGGATCGACCGATCGTCGGGGCAGAGTAACCGCGGAGGAGGAGCGGGCCCCCCTCGCGCCGGTTGCCGAGGCGAGCCGGCGCGGCAGCTCTGACCGGGATTCGGCCAACGAGCCCCACACGTGGGAGAGCAGAGAGGCTAATCGCCGGCACGCGACGCCGCGCCAAGCATGGGCAGACCCGACGGCCACCTTCAAAGACACCGCTATCGCCTCGAAGCGCCCCGATTTCGCCGCCTTCCTCAAAGGAGCAGACGAGCGCCTGAAACTGCTTGCTCCCTCCGCAGCGTTGCCGGACCTGCAGGAGGATTACACCCAGAGCCCTCACCAGGCACGCATTCGCAGGATGCAGGACACGCTGCGTGAGGCGCGACTGGGCAAGCTTTCGCCGGCGGAGCTGCAGGGGTTGATGGCAGATGTGAAAAGCCTCCAACACCAGCGCGACATGCCGCTGCCGTCGGACGGCAAGAGGATGCTGGAAGACCGTGCAGGGATAAAAAGCGGCCCCTCGGACACACGCCTCGAGGCGCTCGAGCGAGCATTGAGTCGGCTCCGCGAGAAGGGCGCCGGCCAGGACAAGCGGGGGCAGACCCTCAGGCCGGCGCCCGAGCCTGGCCTGGGGGCCGGCAATCAGGGGGAAGAGGACGCTGACGAGCCCGACGGGTCAAGACAAGAAGAGCTCGGGAAGGGATCGCGGCCCGGGCGAGCTCGCTCTGCACAGGTCAGGGGCCGCCCGACGCCGAGGATAGGGACACCGAAGCTCGACAGCGCCCTCTCCGGACAGGCACGGGAAGGTGAACAGGAGTCCTATGATGCCAACCTGTCCGGCGCGCCCGCGAAGAGCCCCTCTCGCCATCCATACAAGGACCTGCTGACACAGTACCGCCGGATGGCAGAAGAGGCGCTCAGCAAGGAACGCGTTCCGTTCAACTACCGAGAGCAGGTCAAGGAGTATTTCAAGTCGCTGGAGCAGTGAGCGTGACGCGGCCGGTTTTCGATGAGGTGTTTTTCAGGAAGCTGGCGCGGCTCAGCGTGCGTGCGCGCAAGAGTATCATGGGGCGCGCCAAGGGCGAGCGCCGCAGCCGCAGGGACGGCGCCGGGGCGGAGTTCAAGGACTTCAGGCCATACGTGGCGGGGGATGACCTCCGCTACGTCGATTGGAACATCTACAGGCGGCTGGACCGACTCGTCCTGAAACTGTTTATCGAGGAGGAGGATCTCTGTCTGCATCTGCTCCTCGACACCAGCGGCTCGATGGGCCTCGGTTCGCCCCCGAAGCTGGAGTACGCGGTACAGACCGCTGCCGCCCTCGCCTTCATCGGCCTGGTGAACCTGGAGCGGGTGGCCATCGGCCTGTTCGGCCCGGCCCTTGGACAGACTATCCGCCCCAGGCGCGGGAAGGGTCAGGTGTTCCCGCTGCTGAAAATGCTGGAGGAGGTGAGGCCAGAGGGGCAGACAGATCTTGGGACCGCCCTGGGCCGGTATGCGCTGGAGAGTCGGACAACCGGCACGGCGGTCCTGATTACCGACCTCTTCGACCCGGTCGGATATCGGGATGGGATCCTGTCTCTTCTCCGCCGCGGGTTCGAGGTGCACGTGCTGCACCTGCTTTCCGAGGAGGAGCTGCAGCCGAGGCTCGGGGGCGATGTACGGTTTTTGGACTGCGAGAACGGCGCCTTCAAAGATGTCACGGTTGATCGGTTCGCGATCGAGCGCTACCAGCGTAACCTCCAGGCGTTCTGCCGCGAGGCCGAGAGGTTCTGTCACCGACACGGCGTCAACTATCTTCGCACGACGACCGCATATCCCATCGAAGAGCTGATCTTCCGCCGCCTCCGGGAGAGCCGTTTCCTCCAATGACCTTCGCGAACCCCCTCGCCTTCCTCCTCCTCCTTTCCATTCCCCTGATCCTGCTCTTTCACCTGTTTCGAGCGAGGCGGCGGGAGGTGAAGATAGCCACCCTCCGCTTCTGGGACGCCCCCCTTCGAGAGCGGGCGGCCAACGCCCCCCTGCGTCGGCTCCGGCTCAATCTGCTGCTGGCGTTGCAGATGCTGGCCCTCCTCTTCCTCACGCTCGCCCTCGCCCGCCCGACCCTCACCTTTCGCGTCAGCGGGTACCCGCGCGCCGTGTTCATCCTGGATGCCTCCGCCAGCATGAAGGCGAGGGATCTGCCGGGGGGCCGGTTCGCCGCGGCGCAGGCACAGGCCCTGGCCTTGGTGGAAGCGATGCCGCCCGGTAAACAGGTGATGGTGCTCGACGCCTCATCCCTCCCCAGCGTCCTGGTGCCTTTCACGGAGGATCGCCGAGCACTCCGCCGGGCCATCGAGGCGATGCAACCGGGGGATGGGCCCGGCCGGCTTGAGGAGGCCGCCTTGATGGCCGTAGAGCTGACTCGGGTCGGCCCGCCGGGGGAGGTTCATCTCTTTACCGATGCCGCCTTCGCTCCCCTCCACCTTCCTCAGGGTGGGACCTCGCCGCTGCGATGGCATGTGGTAGGTCGGCGGAGCGATAATGTGGGGATCACGTCCCTGGAGGTCCGGAAGAATCTCTACGGCGCCTTCGACTATCAGGCCTTCCTGGCGCTTGGCAATTTTTCTGCCGAGTCGAAGAGCTTCACGCTGCGGCTCACGTTGGACGGCACCCACCTGAAAGAGCAGGGCGTGCAGCTTCCCCCCCAGGTCAGACGAGCATTCGTGGTTCCCTTTGCCCATCAGGGGGGCGGGATCCTGAGGGCGGAGATCGATCTGCGGGACGATCTGGAGGTCGACAATCGCGCGCATGCCATCCTGCCCGAGCCGCACGTCCTGAGCGTCTTGCTGCTGACGCGAGGGAATTTCTTTCTTGAGCGGGCGCTCAGGACTGATCCTCAAGTGAAGCTACGGGTCGGCACGATCGAGGCGTTTCCGCCTGAGTCCTGGGAGGCGGACATCGTCGTGCTCGACAACTACTCTCCAGCCGCGCTTCCGCCAGGCCGCTATCTTCTGGTGCAGTCGCTTCCCGGCAATGCACCGCTGAAGCGCGTGGGCAGCGCAGACCTCCCGCTCATCATCGACTGGGATCGGGAGCACCCGGCGATGCGCTACCTTGACCTCTCCGGGGTCCTCGTCCAGGAGGCAATGAACGTCAGGGCCGTGGGTGGGGGCAGGGCCCTGGTGGAATCGTCCCTCACGCCGCTGGTCTACGCCTGGGATGAGGGCGGCGTCAAGGCACTGTTCGTCGGCTTTGACCTCGATCGGTCAGACCTGCCGGTTCACGCGGCCTTCCCGTTGTTTGTCAGCAATGCCCTTCGCTGGCTGTACCCGGGCCAACTCGAAGACCTCGCCCTGCAGGTTCGACCAGGAGAAGCGATCGCCGTGGATGTTGGACCGGAAGAGCGTGGGCTCACGGTCCTCGACCCCTTGGGTCGGACACGCTCGGCGACATCCGAAGCTGGGCGGCTCATGTACACGGATACCCACCTGGCTGGGGTCTACACGGTCCGGGGCGGCTCGGCGCCACGACGATATGCGGTGAACCTGCTGGACGAGGAGGAGTCGAACCTGAGCCCCGGACGAGGAGTCGTGGCGACCGTGGGGACAGAGGCGGTCGCGGCGACCTACCCGTCACGCCGAGAGCTGTGGGGGCCCCTGGCCGTTGCCGCGCTGCTGGTCCTTGCCGCTGAGGCGATCCTCTACTACAGGCGGATGCTGAGCCTGGCGTCGGTCCTCTCTCTGGCTCTTCGCGCGGCCGTCTTGACCCTGGTGGGGATTGGGCTGCTCGGGGTCGCCGTGCGCCTCCCGGCCGATGCGCTCCACGTCGTGTTTCTGCTCGACACCTCCGACAGCATTGCGCGTGAGAGGACACGCGCGACTCTTCAGAGAGCGGGTGAGGCGTTTCGTTACCGGAGGCCGGAGGACTCGGCGGGCCTGATCGCCTTCGCGACCACCGCCAGGGTGGCGGCGCTCCCGGAGAAGGGAAACCTCCTGCAGCAAAAGCTGGCAAGCCTCCCCGATGGTGGGACGACGGACATTTCCAGGGCGATCCGTCTCGGGTTGGCGGTCCTGCCCGCCGAGGGAGCACGGCGGCTTGTGCTTTTGACCGACGGCAACGAGAACCGCGGATCGGCGCTACAGGCGGCTGCGTCGGCGAAGGCGGCAGGTGTGGAGATCTACCCGCTGCCCGTGGGCGGGGCGGACCAGGGGGAGGTGCTGGTCGAGCAGATGAGCGTGCCGCAGGAGGTCAAGCAAGGCGAGCCGTTCGTGATCCGAATCTCCGCCTGGAGCACGCGCGAGGCCGCAGGCAAGCTCTTCCTCTATCGCGACGGCGACTTCGTTGGCTCGAGAGCCGTTCGCCTCACGCAAGGCAAGAATATCTTTTCATATCAGGAGGCTCTCGATGCGGCGGGATTCCATGTGTACCAAGCCCGCCTAGAGGTGCCAGGCGACATCATCGAGGAGAATAATCGGGCCGTCGGCGTCGTGGCGGCCCGCGGCCGCCCCCAGGTCCTGTATATCGAGAAGGATCGTGAGCAGGGCAGGCACCTGGCCGATGCCCTCAGGGTCCAAAACATCCGGGTGGAGCAGGCGCCCCTTGACGGCATCCCCAGGGGCCTCGCTCGCCTCTCTGAATACGACGCCCTGATCTTGAGCAATGTCTCGGCCCTTCGGCTTACGAAACAGCAGATGGAAGGCATCAGAAGCTATGTGAGGGATCAGGGGGGCGGCCTGCTGATGCTGGGGGGCGAGGAGAGCTTCGGGGTGGGGGGGTACTACAGGACGCCGATCGAGGACACGCTTCCCGTTACCATGGAATCGCGGCAGAAGGTCGACGTGCCCTCGCTGGCGGTGGTCCTGTTGATCGATCGATCCGGGAGCATGGAAACGGCGGTCGGACGGTCCACTCGCCTTGATATGGCAAAAGAGGCTTCCCAGCTCGCAGTGGAGCTCCTGGACGAGCGGAACGAGGTGGGGGTCATCGCGTTCGACACGGCCTGGAACTGGGTCGTTCCGATCGGTCCGGCGAAAGACAAAGCCGGGATCGTGCGGGAGATCGCCTCCATTAAAGCGGGTGGCGGGACCGAGATGTTCCCCGCCTTGAAGGAGGCGTATGAGGCGCTGTACGAACGAGACGCCCTCCTGAAGCACATCATCGTGCTCTCCGATGGGGAATCGAGCGATGCCGACTTCGTGGGCCTCGTGCGGCGGATGGCCCGCGACAGAATCACGCTCTCCTCGGTGGCGATCAGCTCTGAGGCCGGGATAGCGCTGATGCAGGATGTCAGCCGGTGGGGCCGCGGGCGGTACTACTACACTGAAGACGCGTACACCATCCCGCGCATCTTCACCATGGAGACGCAGTTGGCCAGCAAGGCCAGCCTGATCGAGCAGCCGTTCAGGCCGACTGTTCGCCACGGGTATCATGAGATCCTGCAGGAGATCGCGTGGGACAAGGCGCCGCCCCTGGGCGGCTACGTGACCACAACACCCAAGAGGACCGCCGAGACCCTTTTGGTCTCGCACCAGCACGATCCGATCCTGGCTGTCTGGCGTTACGGTCTGGGGCGGGCGGCCGTGTTCACGTCCGACGCAAAGGGGAAGTGGGGAGTGCTCTGGTTGAAATGGGATATGTACGGGAAGTTCTTCTCTCAGCTTGTGCGGTGGACCCTCAAGACCGGCGGCCGAGGAGAGGTCGCCACGACTGTCCGGACCAGAGAGGGGAGGGGGGAGATCGTGCTGGAGGCGGCCAACCAGCGGGGGGAGTTCATCAACTTCGTGGATGCAGAAATGGGGGTTGTCTTTCCGGACGAGCGACGGGGCGTCTTTCCGCTGGTCCAGTCCGGTCCCGGCCGGTACTCTGGAGCCTTCCCCGCAGAGGGCCAGGGAGCCTACCTGATCGGGATCTCCCCGCCGAGGGGGAAGGGCGCGCTGCTGACGTCGCAAGTGTTGAGCCTCGTGGTCCCCTACTCTGCCGAGCACCGGACCCTCTCGGTGAACGAGCGCCTGCTCAACGATTTGGCAAAGCGGACCGGTGGGGCGATGCTAAGCGACGTCTCCGACTCCTTCCGGTTGAATCGTCAGCAGGGCAGCAGACGTGTTGAAGCATGGCCATGGGCCTTGCTCCTGGCGATGGTGACGTTGGTCTCCGATCTGGCGGTTCGTAGTTCGGCGAGGCTCACTACAGGTGCTTCGACAAGGCTCAGCACAGGTCGGACCAGGATCGGCCGGGGGAATCGAGGGCCACAGTGAGGCAGGCGACGCGCGCGATCTGTGCGCAACGCGGGCTGCTGCTGGTGCTGGCGCTCGTGGTCGTTCAGCTCGTCCCGCCATCGGTCGAAGGCGCCCCAGGGGGACGGATGGTGGTGGTCGTGCCGCCCTTTCAGCCGCTCGCTCCCTCCGTGAGCGACAGGGAGTTAGGGGAAAGCTTGGCGGAGGCAATGAGCAGGGGCCTGGGCGCCTTGCGCGCCCTGAGGGTTGTCGAGCCAGGACCGCTCAGCCAGGCGATGGAGCGACAGGGGATGCGGTGGGGCGACCCCGCAGCAGGGGCGCTCCTCCTGGCCGCCAAAAGCCTCTCGGCGGATGTGGTCGTCGATGGCCGATTCCGCACGGAAGGCGCAATGCTCCGGCTGCAAGTGAAGATCATCGATCTCGCGGAGCAGCATGAGGTACCCACGTTGGAGGAGGCCCCAGCACCGCTTTCCGATCTCTTCGCCGTCCAGGGCCGACTGACACAGACCGTCGTGAAGCACCTCGGGGTCGCCATGAGTCAGGCTGAGCAGTCGCGGGTTGTCGCGGCCTTTGCGAGGCCGACCGATTCGCAGGTCGCCTATGCCTACTATGCGCGAGGGCGGCGCCAGTATACAATGCATACGAAGGAGGCATATAGCCAAGCGGTGGAACTCCTGTTCATGGCGATCGGCATTGATCCCAATTTTGCCCTGGCGCACCACGAGCTGGGCCTCGTGTTCATGGCGATGAACAATCGGTGGCGGGCGGCTGGGGAATTTCGCAAGGCGATCCAATTGGACGCCAACCTCCCCGAAGCCTATAAGCGTCTTGGGGATCTCTTCTTTACAAGCCCGAGACGCCTCTACGGCCAGGCGATCGAGGCCTACAAGAAGGCCGTGGAGCTGTACCCGGAGTATGCCGGTGCCTATGTCGGATTGGGTGAGGTGATGGGCGCGCAAGGCAAGCACGACGAGGCCGTCGCCGCATATCAGAAGGCGCTTGCGATCGAGCCGGATGAGCCGCGGATCCACTTCGGTCTGGGGAAGATCTACTACAATGAGAAGGGGCTCTATCACGAGGCCGTCGCCGAGTACCGCAAGGCCATCCAGAGCGACCCGCGCTATCTGGAAGCATACTTGAACCTGGGAGAGCTCTATGAGGAGAAAGGGCTCTATAAGGAGGCGGCCGACAGCTACGAACGCGCTCTCCGGGTGGACCCCAATCATCCGTCGGCCCACTACGGGTTGGCCATGGCGCTGGAGCAGCTGGATCGCGACCTTGCCATTGCCGCCTGGGAACGATATATTCAGGTCGCGCCGGAACAGTCTTCGGAGAAGGACTGGTTGAACATTGCGAAGAAGCATCTGAAGAAGCTCAAGGGCGACTCGGGCCAGAGGAAGCGCGAATGAGGGCAAGCGAGCGGGCAGAAGAGTTTCGTCGGATCTTTCGGGCGATCCAGCGGGAGATCGGCAAGGTGATCGTCGGTCACGAAGAGGTGGTCCACGGGGTCCTCGTCAGCCTCTTTGCCGGTGGTCACGTGTTGCTGGAAGGGGTCCCTGGACTAGGGAAGACGCTGCTCGTAAAAAGCCTCAGCCGGTGCCTGGATCTGCAGTTCTCCCGGATCCAATTCACCCCGGACCTGATGCCTGCTGACGTCATCGGGACCAACGTCGTCATCGAGACACCGGACGGCGGGCGACAGATCCGCTTTCAGAAGGGACCACTGTTCGGGCAGGTTGTACTGGCAGATGAGGTCAACAGGGCCACCCCGAAAACCCAATCGGCCCTCCTGGAAGCGATGCAAGAGCTGTCTGTCACCGTAGGCGGAGTTTCCCACCTGCTCATGCGCCCGTTCTTTGTGCTGGCTACCCAGAATCCGATCGAGATGGAGGGGACCTACCCCCTTCCCGAGGCTCAGCTCGACCGGTTCTTTTTCAAGCTCAAGGTGTCATCCCCGGGGCTCAAAGAGCTTTCTGAAATCATTGATCAGACCACTCAACCATCGCAGGCTGAAGTCCAACAGGTCGTGAATGGGGAGCATGTCGAGACCGTGAAATCCCTTGTCCGCGAGGTGGTCCTGGCCTCTGCCGTCAAAGAGTACATCTCCCGCCTGGTTCTCTCGACACACCCGGATCAGGCCGGCGCCCCGGAGAAGGTCCGGCGGTTTGTTCGGTATGGCTCGAGTCCCAGGGGGGCACAGGCGTTGGCCTTGGCGGGGAAGGTCAATGCGCTCCTGGACAGCCGGTTCAACGTCGCCTTCGAGGACGTCAGGAGCATCGCCTGGCCCGCTCTCCGCCACCGCTTGATCCTCTCCTTCGAGGGCGAGGCGGAGGGGGTTGACCCCGATGCGA
Source organism: Methylomirabilis sp. (SeqCode) (assembly GCA_041491025.1). GTDB lineage: Bacteria > Methylomirabilota > Methylomirabilia > Methylomirabilales > Methylomirabilaceae > Methylomirabilis. Next base: position 2,465 of record JBGPUH010000028.1, on the reverse strand, counting down.
TCTTGGGCGATGTGCTTTCTCACCTGGACGCCCAGCAGCCTCGCGTGGGCGCGATTTGAGGGTGATCGCGAGCCAAAAAAGGCTTGACAAACCTGCACCTATCGGGCAAGCTTGAGCCGCTTTTCACGAAGCGGGGAGCTGTCCGGTTCGCTGTCGGCGAGCAGGCAGCTCATTTTTAATTCCGTCGGCAAGCGGTCCCTTTCCGGTGCACCACGAGGCGCTCAGCGGTATCCTTATTCACCTCCCCAACCTCACCTTCTGCCTTCAGGCGAGAAGGGAAGAATGGGCGAAGCCGGGGCGGCGCTGTGAGGCAGATCGAGGGATGGGATCAGCGAGCCGGCAGATCAGCGATCTGTGGACTCGCCGATCTGTGAACTATGAACCATGAACTGTAAACTCGATCGCCATGGAGGAGCGGGAACGGTTCGTCCGAGGCACACTGGTGGGCACGCTCGGTACCGTTGCTGCCGGGCTCGCCGCCTTCGGATTCTTCAGGATGTGGGATTGGGCGTTGGGCTTCGCCTCCGGCGCCCTCGTGAGCCTCATCAGCTTTCAGCTCATTGCCGCTTCCGTAGCCCGCTTTACGGATCCTTCCGTTTCCCGGCGACGTGGTCGGCGGAGCTGGTGGGGTTGGTCGCTAATCAGGCTGCTGGGGGCCGCAGCCATTCTCTTCCTCGTCGTTGCGTACCTTCCGGTTAACCTGATCGGATTGGCCCTGGGCCTTCTGGCCGTCCAGCTCGGAATGGGCGGCTACCTTCTCGCGCGTTCGTTGTCCCCGCAGAGCAGCAATGTCGGAACGGAGGATCCGAAGCCATGATGAAGGATCGCAGACAACTCATCGCAATGGCGGCCCTGTTCATCGGCCTGGCGGTCCTGTGGGCCTTCCCGTCCCTGGCCACGGAAGGGGCGAAGGGGGAGGAACCGCCGGGGATCATCAACCTGAACATGACGCTGCTTCTCCAAGTGGTGAACTTCCTCATCTTGATCGCCCTTCTTTCCCGCTTCCTCTACAAGCCACTCACCAAGTTTTTGGCGACCCGGGCCGAAGGCATCAAGCGTTCCCTGGAGGAAGCCAAGGCGGCTCGAGAGGCCGCGGCCCAGGCACAGCAGGAGTACGAGGCGCGAATTGCCGCCACGCGAAGGGAGGCGGCCACGCTGCGGGAGGCGGCGGTCCGCGAGGTAGAAGAGGAGCGACAGCGGCTCCTGAAGGCATCGCGCGACGAGGCCGCCCGCCTCGTGACAGAAGCCAAGACCCAGATCGAGCAGGAGGTCAAGAGGGCCAAGGCCGAGCTCCGCGAGGAGGTCGTTGGACTCGCGCTGGGGGTCACGGAGCGACTGATCGCCCGGTCCCTCACGGCCGAAGACCAGCGCCGCCTTGCCGAACAGGTCGCTCAAGAGATAGGGGGCGGCCTGTGAGGGCGAGGGGGCTCTCCAAGCGATATGCCAAAGCGCTGGCGGATGTCGCAGCCGAGCGACAGGTGGTGGAGGAGGTCGGGCGGGATCTCACGAGGATGGCGGAGATCTTCAAGGGGAATCGGGAGGTCGTCACCTTCTTTGCGAACCCGGCGATCCCACTGGTTGACAAGCGGCGCGTGCTCCAGTCGCTGGCGGCGCGGGCCGAGGTCCAGTCGCTCAGCGGCAACTTTCTCGGCTTGCTCCTGGAGAAGAGGCGGCTGCTCTACCTCGAGGAGATCGCCCTCGCGTACGAGGAGCTGGCCGATGAGCGGCTCGGTCGTGGCAAGGCCACGGTGACCTCTGCCGCACCGCTGCCAGAGCCGATGCTGGAAGAGCTGAAGATTCGGCTGCGGAGGGCGACCGGGAAGGAGGTCTACCTGGAGGCGCGGGTTGATCCCGCCATCTTAGGCGGCCTGGTGGCACAGGTCGGCAGCACGGTCTATGATGGCTCCCTCAGAACCCAACTCAGGCGGATGCGGGAGCAATTGCTAAAGGGGTAACGGCATGGCGCAGATCAGGGCGGAGGAGATCAGCGAAATCATCAAGAAGCAACTCGCCGGCTACGAGACGGCCGTCGATGTCGCCGAGGTCGGTACCGTCATCGAAACGGGTGACGGGATCGCTCGCATCTATGGTTTGGAGAAGGCCATGGCGGGCGAGCTGCTGGAGTTCCCTCACGAGGTCTTCGGCATGGTCCTGAACCTTGAGGAGGACAACGTCGGTGCGGTCCTGCTCGGTGAGGCCGAGGCCATCAAAGAGGGAGACCTGGTGAAGCGAACGGGCCGGATTGCCGCCGTGCCGGTCGGCGAGGCGCTGGTGGGGCGGGTGGTCAACGCCCTGGGCCACCCGATCGACGGCAAGGGGCCGATCGACACAAAGGAGTATCGACCCATCGAGCGATTCGCCCCCGGCGTTGTGGACCGGCGGCCGGTCAAGGAGGCGCTGCAGACGGGCATCAAGGCGATCGACGCCATGATCCCGATCGGCCGCGGCCAACGCGAACTGATCAT
>JBGPUH010000027.1:0-13916 GCA_041491025.1 Methylomirabilis sp. (SeqCode) | reverse complement strand
GGCCTCCTCCTTTCAACCCTTGAGAGCCTGGTCAATTGGGCGCGGAAGTCGTCCATCTGGCCGGCGAGCTTCGGGCTCGCGTGCTGTGCGATCGAGATGATGGCAACGGGCGCTTCCCGTTTCGATCTTGCCAGGTTCGGGGCGGAGGTGTTTCGAGGGTCGCCGCGCCAAGCTGACCTGATGATTGTAGCCGGCCGGCTGAGCCGCAAGATGGCCCCGGTTCTCCGGAGGATCTACGATCAGATGCCTGACCCGAAGTGGGTGATCGCCATGGGTGCGTGCGCATCCTGCGGCGGGATCTTCAACACCTATACCATCGTTCAGGGTGTGGACCAGGTCGTCCCGGTGGATGTCTACGTCCCCGGGTGCCCGCCCAGGCCCGAGCAACTGATCCATGGGATCATGCTGCTTCAAGAAAAGATCACCAAGGAGCACCCGAGCAGGCACGGCCTCTTCCACTTCCCCTGGCGGTCGAAGGCATAGAGCGCGCAGGGGCAGCGGACGACACATATCCGGAATGTAAAGGAGGACGACAATGCGTATGACCCATCAGCTTAAGGTCGGAGACGCGGCACCGGATTTCACCTTGAAGGATGAGAAAAAGAATGAGGTCACCCTCTCGAGCTTCAAAGGCAAGCAGAACGTCCTGCTGGCGTTCTTCCCGTTGGCCTTCACTCCAGTCTGACAGGCCGAGCTGTCCGCTTACCACGCAGACATGCGAAAGTTTGCGGACCTCAATACCCAGGTCCTGGGGATCAGCACCGATAGTCTATTTACCCTCGCTGCATTCGCCGAAAAGTGCGGCGGTCTAGGGTATCCGCTACTGAGTGATTTCTGGCCTCACGGGCACGTGTCATTGAAATACGGTGTGCTTCGAGAGGAGGGGTTTCCCCAGCGGTCGGTCTTCATCGTCGATCAACAGGGCAACCTGAACACGATCAAGTTCTACGAGCTACGCCAGCAGCCGGATAACCAAGAGCTGCTGGCCATGGTCAAGAAGCTCTGAAGATTAGCTTTCAGCGCTCAGCTATCGGCCCTCAGCTATCAGCCATCGGGAGCGAGCCAGTTTTTGCTGAAAGCTGAAGGCTGACGGCTGAAAGCTGACGAGGGTACTACCAATGATCCTTGAGCTGCTCAAAGGGATGGCGACCACCTTCAAACATATCTTTCGAAAGCCGACGACGGTCTCCTATCCGGAAGAGCGGCTTCCCCTCGCCCCCCGTTACCGTGGCCTGCACATGCTCGTGGTCAACGACGACGGGATGGAGCGGTGCGTGGGCTGCGAATTGTGCGCCATCGCCTGCCCGGCGGATGCGATCTATATCGAGCCAGCCGAAAACACCGAGCAGGAGAGGCGCTCCAGGGGCGAGCGGTATGCCAGACTGTATAAGATCCATATGCTCCGCTGCATCTTCTGCGGCTATTGTGAGGAGGCCTGCCCCGAGGAGGCGATCGTGATGGGCAAGAAGTACGAGCTTGCCTCCTACAACAGGGGCGACTTCGTGTACGGAAAGGAGCGCCTGATGACGCCCCTGAAAGAGGCGCTAAAGCAGCGGCCGGATCTGCATCCCGATTGGTAGCTAGTGTCGTGAGTCAGAAATTCGCCCAATAATTTCCCTTCTCCCCTGTGTGGGGGAGAGGGCGAGGGTGAGGGGGTGTAGGCGTTGGCAGCACCCTCACCCAGACCCTCTCCCAGAGGGAGAGGGGTGAGTAAGGGGCATATCGTGGACAGAAATAGTCAACGAGTTTCTGAATCACCGCACCAGGAACATAAGAGTCGGAGTGAAGGGGGGTTCGATGGAGTGGGTCGAGGCGGCCACGCTGAAGCGATTCTCACCCGAGAAGGCGCAGAAGATCGGCCTCTTCAGGACCGAGCGCTCCATGGTGGACCTCCACTGCCTGCTGCCAGGCCAGACCCAGAAGCCCCACATTCACGAGACATCGGATAAGATCTACTACGTGATCGAGGGGACGGCACGCTTCAGAATCGGACTTCAGGAGCGGGAACTCTCGGCCGGTAGCGCGGTGCTCGTTCCAGCCTTGGCGGAGCATGGGGTTGAGAACTCAGGGACGAACCCTCTGGTCCTCCTTGTGGTACTTGCGCCGCCACTTCCCATGGAGAAGGGCCATTAAGTCCTGAGGGTCCTGTCTTCGGTTGGGGGGAGAACTGCCGCCGTCCTGAGCGGCAGATAACCGTGTTGGAGACGTGAGAACGCGACGGAGGGGGGCATGTTCATCACACACGAAACCTTTACAGTGGCCACCAAGGATCGATTACAGTTCATGGATCTGACCAGGCGGATCAGAGATCTGATCCAGCGCCACAACATCAAGCAAGGGTTGGTGGTCCTCAGCTCCCTGCATACGACGACCGCCCTCTTCATCAACGAATGGCAAGAGGCCCTGATCCATGACCTCCGTGTCCTCCTGGAACGCCTGGTAAAGGAGCAGGACGGCTACCGCCATAACGATCCACGCTACTCTGATTGCGATCGGGGCAATGCCCATTCCCATCTGCGCTCCGTCCTCCTGGGCCGGCAGCTCTCGGTCCCGGTGGTGGACGGGGAGATGGCCCTCGGCACCTTTCAGTCGATCATCTTCGCCGAGCTGGACGGTCCGAGGGAGCGACAGATCCACTTGCAGGTCCTGGCCGAGTAGGGACGGTTAGGCAATAAGGGAACCATGCATCGGATCGTTCGGTATCGCGCGGGATCATTTGAGACGCTCGACATCCCTGTGGTTGAAGAGCAGTCTCTCACCATCTTCGTGAACGGGCGGGAACTCGTCACGATGCTGTGCACCCCCGTCAAGTTGGATTGCCTGGTCCTGGGATTTCTGAGTTTCGAGGGGATCATCCAGGGGCTCGACGAGATCAAGATGCTGGACGTCTTTCCCGAGGAGGGGGTGGCGGACGTCCGGCTCACCAAGGCATTCACGCCGCCCCGACGCCGGATCTTCACCTCCGGCTGCACTGGAGGAATCACGTTTGGCATGCCGATGGAGGGGTTCAAGGCTTTTCCTGAGGAGGGAACCCTGCACCCGGAGCAGGCGTTCGATCTCATGAGGCAGCTCTATGCTGAGGCCCGCCTTTACCGAGAGTCGCGGGGGATTCATGCCGCCGCCCTGAGCGATGGGAAGAAGCTGCTGCTCGTGGCCGAGGACGTGGGGAGGCACAACGCCCTGGACAAGATCCACGGCGAAGCGCTCCTCCGAGGGATTGCGACTGCCGGGCATACCCTTCTCTCCACCGGCCGGATCTCGTCCGAGATGCTTCGGAAGGGGGCGCACATGCGGACCCCGTTTGTCATTTCCCGGACCTCACCCACCAGCCTGGCCATCCAAGCCGCCAAACGCTTTGGCATCACCGTGATCGGCTACGTCCGAGGGGAGGGGTTTAACGTCTACAGCCACCCCGAGCGCCTCCTGCCCCAACGCGTGGAGGTCGCCAACCTGCCTCGCTCTTGAAGTCCACCCACCCCCCGATGGGCCTTATCGATCTGCACGCCCATACCACCGCCTCCGACGGAGTGCTGCCTCCCGAGAAGCTCGTCCGCCTGGCGAAGGACTGTGGCGTCTCGGTGCTGGCGGTGACCGACCATGACACGCTGGCAGGCATCTCGGCGGCGATGACCGAAGGGAGGCGGGTGGGTCTCCAGATCGTGCCAGGCGCCGAGGTGACCGCTTACGTGGACGACCTGGAGGTTCACCTCCTGGGACATTTCATCGATCCGGATGACGTCCGACTGAACGAGTTCCTGGCCTCCTCGCGCAACGATCGGATCAGGCGGGTCCGTCGGATGATCGATAAGCTCTGGGCGTTGGGTCTCCCGGTTGATGCCGATGAAATCTTGACCCAGGCGCCTGGCTCTTCCGTCGGCCGCCCGCATCTGGCGCAGGCCATGGTGAGGCGTGGATATGTGGCCTCCGTGCAGGAAGCCTTCGACCGCTTCCTGACGCCGGGGAAGCCGGCACACGTGGAACGCTCCAGAATCCCTGCGGCCGAGGTGATCTCGGCAATCAAGCGGGCTGGCGGTGTGCCCTCTCTCGCGCACCCGGGGGTCTATGGGCAGGACGACATCGTTCCGCGCTTGGTGGAGCAAGGGTTGGTGGGGCTGGAGGTGCATCATCCGGACCACGACGCGGAGGCGATCTTCCGGTATGAGCGCACGCGGCTGAGATATGGGTTGCTCGCCGTCGGGGGCTCCGACTATCATGGGACGGCCGGGTTGCGGCTGAGCACTCCGGGCAAGCCCTCGATCTCGGAAACGGACTTCGAACAGCTCTCCGCCGCTGCCAACACCTCCCACGCCGCTGCTCATCGCATTCCTCCCTCCTCCCCAAAGGGGAAAAGGGAGGTTGAGCGGAGTGAGCCCTGAGCGGGAATTTCTCCCTGGCCTCTCATCTCTTCCCTTCTCCCCTGCAGGGGAGAAGGCGAGGTTGAGGGGGGCAGACAAAGGGAGATTCGAGAGTGAGGTGAGTGCTGCGCCGAGGTAGCTCAAGCGAGAATAAGATGGAAGAGTTCTTCGTCAAAACGACACGAAAATTTCAGGTGATTGACATCACCGCCAAGGTCCAGGAGATCGTCAAACGCGGTGCGACGCCAGACGGGCTCTGCTGTGTCTTTGCCCCTCATGCGACTGCGGCAGTCGCCATCAACGAAAATGCCGATCCCAACATCGGAGAAGATCTCCAGGAAGCTCTGGCGAAGCTGATCCCCGAGGGGATCTGGCGACACGACCGGATCGATGACAACGCAGCGGCCCACATCAAGGCGGCGATTGTCGGACCCAGCGAGACGGTGCCCGTCAAGAACGGGACGCTGATGCTGGGCACCTGGCAGAGCCTGATGTTGGTGGAGTTCGACGGGCCTCGGGAGCGGAAGGTCTTCGTCCAGATCAGGTAAGAATGGAAAATGAGGATGGTGCTGAGAAAGCGCTTCGGTGAGCTAAGCCAGGCGAACATCCGACATGCTATCACCAGTGGTGCAGCCAACACGCCAGGGTGGGAGAAACCTGTCTACGCTTTTGCAGGATCGAGAAGTCGAAGGCGGGAAAAATAGCTCCGATAAAACCCTCGATCCCGAGTCAGCAATCGTTCAGCTTGCAACAGGCCATGAGCGCCGATCAGAAAATCCGCCATCACGCGTTCGCGCTGGCCCCCTCGAGTGCGGTACAGTTTCCAGGCCCTGCTGGCTACCAGAGCCGTTTTCAATTCGATGGGACTATATTCCACCGAAAGGCGTCTCATGGCGTCGTGCGCGGCATCGGGGGAGGGGAAAAAACTTGCCACTTCTGCCCAGACGACATCGCATGCGATAAGACGACCTTCACCGAGACAGGAGCGAACTAATGTGCGTGAGCGAAGTCCGAACGCTGGGTCCGCCCCAAACACATCCAGCAGGACGCTAGTATCGACTGCCGTGATCACGCCGCGTCCGCTTTGCCACGCAGTGAAGTGATCAGATCATCCGTTGAGCGGCCCAACTTGAGGATTCCGTATACGCTCTCTGCTGGATCTTTCGGGCTCACCTTGGTGGCCACCAGGCGCCCCTGTTCTTCCTTGACATCAAGGACCTGGCCCGGCCGGATTCCGAGGCGATCGCGCAAGGGCTTAGGGATCGTGACTTGCCCTTTCTCCGAAACGGTTGCTTTCATACTAACAATGTATGAATTCCTACCTGAAATGTCAAGCGACAACTGGGGTGCCTCCGACTTGACAGAGAGTGACGTTCTGTCCCTGTTCGGAATTTGGCCCATGCCATCGTGAGTCGGAATGAAGAAGACGACTTCCATGCGACACCCACCGAAGCCCATCTGATGCGCGCGCGCCGCTAACGGGTCATTGCGAGCGACTGAAAGGAGCGTGGCAATCTCGCCGTCCTCGAGATCGCTTCGGTCCCCTTCGTTTCGCTCTGGGTCCTCGCGATGACACATGACTTTGTGCGAATGTATTAGGTCCTGCATTCGACCTGGCAAGGGCCGAATATTTCCTGTTCTTAGCAAGTCAAGATGTCCGGTTGTTATAGCAAGTGATCTGTCCGGTTGTTAGGGTAGCCCTCCTTCCTCTCTGAGCAGGGTGGGAGGGAGTTCGCCTGAGGGGCTCGGACCCCCGAGTGGGGGGAATCGGCCTCTCCCACGCTCCCCGTTGGAGGCGTGACCTCCTCAGTGACCCGAGGATCGACGATCGCTCCGCTGCCCAGGTCACCTCTCCCCCTCATGCGGCCTGTCCGACCGACTGGGAGGCCGGGGCGAGTAGGCGGCCCTCGGCGCCATGGTGGCCCAAGGTGTGCGGACCATGCCCGATGCTCAGCGTCCCGTCGAGATGCTCGTAGACTTTGACCCGACACTTGGCGAAGCTGTAGCGCCACGAGGCCTGCGGGATCTGGAGCCGACGCTTCCCGAACTGGACACAGTTGTCGTTGCCCACGACCCGGTCATGTTGGAGCGCGCAGATCCGGTCGAGCTGGCCGCCCGCATAGGGGACGAAGGCCGTCCCTTCGTCGGCGGGCGGGACGGTCCAGGTCTGGTTATGGACCGGGACCCAGGTGCTCGTCAGGAAGGCATTGGCCGCCGCCAGGGTCGTGCAGCCGGCCAAGCGCAACTCTTGCGGGAGCCGGCCTTGCCACGTCTCCCACAGCCGTTCCATCCGGCCTCGGGCCTGCGGGGAGTGGGCCGGGATCAGCTCGATCCCGAGCTGCCCCAAGGCCCGGGCGATCTGCGTGGGGTCGGTGGCGCGCTGAGGCCGGTGGGGGCTGGTCCCGGTCCGCGTCGTAATGAAGTGACCTGCCCGGTCGGTGTAGAGGGCGCAGAACACGCCTTGGCCGTCGATCACCGCGCGCAGCGCGCCCAGCATCGTGCGGGTGCTCTCCTGCGGGACGAACCGCGCGTAGTGGACCACGCTCGTCGCGTCATCCAGGACCGCAATGAGGTCCTGCGTCCCGTCCAGGCCGGGAAGCCAACCATGGGTGCTCGCATCAGTGTGCAGGAGCATCCCGGGCAGCGGCCGCCGCGGCCGGGCCTTGCGGTGGGTGCCCCGGCGCGCCTCGTTGGCCACCAGCCCCGCCGTCTGCAAGGCCGTCTTCACCCACGTGTAGGAGAGGGGAATGCCGTGCACCGCCTGGAGCTTCTCGTGGACGTGCAACACATTGCAGTCGAAGGTCCCGCTCCCGATACAAGGTCAGCACCTGGCGCACCACCTCCAGCGCGACCCGCTTGGGCGAGGGCTGCCGGCGGCGCCGGTCAAACAGGCCATCGTAGCCCCGCTGCTCGTAGCGCACCTTCCACCGCCGCATCTGCCGGTCCGAGATCCCGAGGATCTCGGCGGCTTGGTACCATTTCAAGCGTCCATCGATGGCGCGTAAGATCACTTCTTGCACCTTCATCGCCCGCTCCACGGCCGAGGAAGGGTACACCGCTGAGTCCATGTTGGTCCCTCCTGTTAGAAGCAGACCCAACAGTGTACCCTCCCCTCCGCCAAAAGCGGACAGATCATTTGCTACGAGAGGCGGACACTTCACATGCTACCAACACCGGCCCGGCCGAGAGGTTGACAGACGTATCATAGCGTGGTATGAGCGGTATAGTTCTGGTGAACTCTATCTGCCGTCTCGAGAGCCAATCACTCCGGCGGCCAAGACGAGGCATCCATGTCAGGAATCCCGAGTGCAGGCCCGCTCATCTCTCTCGCCGCGAATCTCCCAGCCCGCAAGCCCGTATGGCTGAAGGTCAAAGCCCCGGGCGGACCGAATTACCTCAGATTGAAACGGCTGCTCGGCGATCGAAAACTTCACACCATCTGCGAGGAGGCTCACTGTCCCAACATCGGCGAGTGTTGGGATCAGCTCACCGCCACTTTCCTGATCCTGGGCGATATCTGCACGCGCAACTGTGGCTTCTGCGCTGTGACCCACGGAAAGCCGACGGAACTCGATCTGGCCGAGCCGGAACGGGTGGCCAGGGCGATCCAGGCGCTTGGGTTGGAGCATGCGGTGATTACCTCCGTCAACCGTGATGACCAAGCCGATGGTGGGGCGGCGATCTTTGCGGCGGTCATTCGTCGGGTGCGGGAGCTTTCGCCGGCGTGCAGCGTCGAGGTGCTGATTCCCGACTTCCGGGGCGACGAGGCGCCGTTGCACACCGTCGTAGAGGCCGCGCCGGACATCCTGGACCACAACATCGAAACGGTGCCCAGGTTGTATCGAGAGGCGCGTCCCGGATCACGATATGAGCGGTCGCTTGAGCTTTTCGCCCGGGCACGACGGAAGGCTCCAGAGTTAGTGACCAAGTCAGGGATCATGTTGGGGCTGGGGGAGGAGCGGGGGGAGCTGCTCCAGACGATGACCGACCTGCGGGAGGTTGATTGCGACATCTTGACGTTGGGGCAATACCTGCGGCCAAGCGAGCAGCATCTTCCGATCGTGAAATACTACACCCCGGAAGCGTTCACCGAGTTGAAGGGGATCGGGGAGGATATGGGGTTCAAGTATGTGGAAGCCGGCCCTCTGGTCCGAAGCTCGTACCATGCTCGCGGCCAGGCCGTGGAGGTCCTACGGAAGCGGGATGGTGAGGGGAGCGAGCCGCGAGTACCTTTAGCCTGATCCACCTGGGTGTCACGCCATACGAAGAGGCGTTGACGCTGCAGCGTCGCCTTGCGGCACTTCGGGCCGAGGGGCAGGTAGGGGACCTCTTGCTGCTGCTCCAGCACCCTCCCGTCATCACCCTCGGACGTGGCGGGAACAAGGGCCACCTTCTGGTACCCGAATCCTCGCTCGCCGCGCTAGGGATCGGGTTCCTGGACGTGGAGCGGGGCGGCGACATGACCTATCACGGGCCTGGCCAGTTGGTGGGTTATCCGATCTTGGATATGGCCGATCATGGCCACGACCTGCACCGCTACCTCCGACGACTCGAAAGGGTCCTGATCGAAACCCTCACCACGTTCGGGATCGCTGCCGGTCGTTGGATCGGCCGGACGGGCGTGTGGATGGCAGGGAGAAAAATCGCCTCGATTGGCATCCATGTCAGTCGGTGGGTGACTCGTCATGGCTTCGCGCTGAACGTGGACATGGATCTGGCTCCATTCGAGCTGATCGTTCCCTGCGGCATGGAGGGTGTCAAGGCGACAAGTATGGGAGCGGAGCTGGCCCGTCCACTGTCGATAGATGAGGTGACCCCGCGCCTTGTCGAGGAATTCGAGAAGGCGTTCGGAGTCCATCTTGCCCCCGTTTCACTCCCTCAATTGTTCAGCTCGATCAACACTGTCGCAGGAGAATTCGCTATTCGATCCTCAGCCCTTGCAGGCCGCCGGGACACCTGTCAACTACGCCGCCACGTGTGAATTTTTGTATTGACATGTCGGAGAAGGTTTTCTACTCTCGAAGGCAGTGAAAGCCGCTCTGAGAAAGCTTGACGCGTAAGCGTGCCAGATCACGGTATGTTACCTATCGTTCAAGGAGATTGATGGAACAAGACCTCTCACCTCGCTTGAAGATTTTGGTTGTCGATGACCAGGAGGCCAACATCAGATTGGTTGAGGCCATCCTGGCTCCCCAGGGATACGAGGTGATTCCCGCCTTTGATGCCGAACGCGCCTTGGAACAGGTGGCAGCCAGCCCTCCCGATCTGATCCTTCTTGATGTCATGATGCCAGGTATGGACGGGTATGAGGTCTGTGCCAGGCTCAAGCAGAACGAGCGAACCAGGCTGATTCCTGTGATTGTGTTGACCTCTCTCAGCGATCTGGAAGACAGGATCCGTGGGATCGAGGCCGGTGCAGACGACTTTTTGAGCAAGCCTTTCCACCAGGCGGAATTGAGCGCCAGGGTGAGGTCCCTCCTGAAGCTCAAGCAGTTTACCGATGAGCTGGAGCATGCCGAGGACGTCCTGTGCACGTTGGGCCTCAGCGTCGAGGCAAAGGACCCCTACACCGAGGGCCACTGTGAGCGCCTCGCGCTGTACTCGGTGGCGATGGGCCGGAGTTTGGGCCTTGGACCAGAGCAACTGAGGGCCCTGCAGCGAGGCGGCTACCTGCACGACCTGGGTAAGATCGCCATTCCGGAATCGATCATCAATAAGAAAACGGCGTTGAGCGAAGAAGAATGGCAGATCATGCGCGAACACCCTATGATCGGGGAACGGATCTGTAAGCCGCTCAAATCGCTCAGGCTGGTCCTCCCCATCATTCGCCATCACCATGAGCGGTGGGACGGCACCGGGTACCCCGATGGCTTGAAAGGAGAAGAGATCCCCTTGACCGCCAGGATCATCCAGATGGTCGATATCTACGATGCCCTCCTCACGGCCAGGCCGTATAAGCCGGCACTCGAGAGAGAGCAGGTATTTTCGATCATGAGGCAGGAGGCTGAGAAGGGGTGGCGCGACCACGAGGTCGTGGAACGGTTTATTACCTTGATGGAGTCCGGCGCCCCGCTGGTGGGTTTAGAGAAAGGGAAGCCTGGCTGGCTGGCAAATAGGACATCTCCCCGCCCGACGTAAGGCTGTTCCTCCTTGCAATTTCCCTCAAAATACTCTAAGTATATTAGGCACGCGTTCGCATCAACGGCCATGTCTGGGCCGCTGTGGTGAACCCTCTCGTGGGGGCGGAACCCGTGACCCAATCATGATCCGTCTACCGTATCTGCACCTGGTGTCAGCGCTCATATATCTAGGAGGCATGATCTTCATCGGGGGTCTGCTGATCCCGTCAGCACGCCGGCTTCTCGAAGCCCGGAAGATCCTTCAGGCGATCGGTCAGGTGGTCAGGCTTGTTCATCCTGTCCTGTTGGCTTCCCTTGGTCTCCTGATCATGACGGGTGCGGCGATGTTGACCGATCTGAAAGGGGCGCTCGGGAATCGCTATTTCACGCAGCTCTTCGCGACCCTGGGACCGAAGCTCCTTGTCGTGTTCATTCTCGCCCTTCTGAACAGCTATCAGTTCTTTGGCCTGGGGCTGCCCTTAGCCCGATCGATGGCCGAGGGAATTGACGGATCGGTCACGCTACCCCCTGAGCGGGTGGCGGCGATGCTGACGCAGATGGGCCGGCTGCAGGCGTGCGCGTGGATCGCAGTGGCCCTGGGCGGCGCGGCGGGAGCGCTGGGCGTGGCCATGAGGCATGGATGGTGAGGGTGGAGAATGCCGGCACCCGCCTTGGCCCGGCGCCGGCGATCGAGGCCAGGCGGCTGGTCAAGTGGTACGGCAGCCAGCCGGCCCTTCGGGGGATCGACCTCGTCGTGGCTCCGGGGGAGGTCCTGGCCCTCTTCGGCCCTAACGGGGCGGGGAAGACCACGCTGCTCCGGATCCTGGCCGGCCGCGCGCGACCGACCAGCGGAGCGGTGCAGATCGCCGGGCACTCGCTTGACCGGGACAGCGACGGAGTGCGGCGGGCCATCGGGGTGCTCGGCCACGGACACCAACTGTATGAGGCGTTGACCGCCAGGGAGAACCTCCTCTTCAGCGCCGCTATGCTGGGGCTGGATCAGCCCCGTGAGCACGTCTCGGAGGTGTTGGCCAGAGTCGGGCTGGAGGCGGCCTCGGAGGCCAGGGTTCGGACCTTCTCCAGCGGCATGAAGCGTCGCCTCGCCCTGGCGAAGGTCATGCTGCGCGAGCCCAAGGTGATCCTGCTGGATGAGCCGTACGCCAGCCTGGACCTGCAGGCCACGAAGCTGTTGGAGGAGTTCATCCTGGCGAAGAAGAGCGGGGGGGCCGCCACGATTCTGGCCACCCATAACCTCACGATGGGCTTCGGTGTGGCGGATCGTCTCGCCATCCTGCGACAGGGGCGTCTGGTGTTTGAAGGTCGTCGAGAGGAGACGAGTGTGGAGGCGTTTCGCTCGCTCTTCGCGCTGTATGGGGAACTGGGGGCCGTCGAATGATCTTTGTCGGGCACGTCATGGCGATCGCGCGGAAGGACCTGCTCGCCGAATGGCGGAATCGCGAAAGCTTCACCGCCATGTTTTATTTTGCCTTCCTGGTCCTGTTCCTCTTCAACTTTGCGCTCGGCGCCGATCAGGCTCTGATCCGTGGAGCCTCCTCTGGCCTCCTCTGGTTGGCCTTCACGTTCACCAGCGTGCTCGGGCTCGGCCGATCGGTTCAGGGGGAGCTGGAGAACGACTGTCTCGAGGGATTACTCCTCTATCCGACCCAGCGGGAAGCCATTTATCTGGGGAAGCTTCTGGGCAACTTCAGCGTGATCCTTGTGGTGGAGCTGGTGATCCTCCCCCTCTTTGCCATCCTGTATAATATGGATCTCTGGTCGCAAATCCCCAAGCTCCTGCTGATCGCTGTGCCGGGAACGCTCGGCTTCGCCGCAGCGGGGACCCTCTTGTCTTCCATGACGGCCGGGCTTCGGGCGCGGGAGGCGATGCTGCCGTTCCTCCTGTTTCCTTTGACAATCCCCCTGATCTTGTCCGCGGTGAAGGGGACAGAAGTCGTCTTGCGCGGCGAGCCGTTCGAACTCGCGATGCCATGGGTGAAGCTGATCGCCGCGTTCGATGTCGTGTTTCTCGTGACCTCGTTGCTGACGTTCGAGTATCTGGTCGAGGAGTAAGGACATGATCGGGCGTGGTGCGGAACGGGTGCTCGGTCTCCTCGCGGCCTTCGGCTTGCTGATCGGCCTCTACATCGGATTTGTCTATGCGCCTCCCGATGCGGTGCAGGGGGAGGTGCAACGGATCATGTACCTGCACGTTCCGCTGATCCTGGTCAGCTACCTCGCATTTTTCGTTGTCTTCGTCATGAGCATCCTGTACCTGCTGCGCCGCCAAGAGCGGCACGATGCGATCGCCCACTCCTCCGCCGAGATCGGCGTCCTGTTCACCGCCCTGGCGATCGCGGCCGGCTCGATCTGGGGGCGGCCCACGTGGGGGACCTGGTGGACGTGGGATGCGCGGCTGACCACGACCACCATCCTCTTGCTGATCTTCATCGGCTATTTGATGCTTCGGACGCTGGTGGACGACCCCTCCCGAGGCGCGACCTTCAGCGCAGTTCTTGGGATCTTCGGTTTCCTCGATATCCCGATCATCCACATGTCGGTCGTCTGGTGGCGCACGTTGCACCAGCCGCCGTCGGTCCTCAGGCCCGGGCCATCTACCGTTGCCCCGGACATGCAGGTGGCGCTGTATACCAACCTCGCCGCCTTCGTGGTGTTGTACGGATATTTTCTCGTCAAGCGGCTTCGGCTGGAGGAAGCGAGGTGCGAGCTGAACCGCCTGAGGATGGAGGGGGTGGAGTGAATCCCTGGCCCTATATCCTGGGCGCATACCTCTTGGCCGCCGCGGGCATGGTGTGCTATCTGGTGTCACTACGCAGGCGGACGAAGGCAATGGCCGCGCAGGTCGCGGCCTTGCAGCGCCACTCGAAGGAGGCGGCATCATGACAAAGAAGACCAAGCTGCTGATGGGCGCGCTCATCGTGGTTGCGGCCCTCGGCTACCTGATCTATGGCGGCATCAAAGAGGCCGCCGTCTACTACATCACGCCGTCGGAACTCCAGGCGAAGGGGGCCTCGGCGGCCGACAAGTCCTTCCGCCTGGGCGGCATGGTCGTCCCCGGCTCGCTGCAGTGGGAGCCCCAAAGTTTGAAGCTCACCTTCCGCCTCACGGACGGGAAAGAGCAGGTAGCGGTCGAGCATACCGGCTCTCCGCCCGACCTGTTCAAGGAGGGGACGGGGGCGATCGTCGAGGGGAAGTACACGAATGGGAACCTGTTCATGGCGAACACGATCCTGGCCAAACACTCCGAGGAGTACCGGCCCCCTCAGGCCGGGCAGGCCCAGGCCAAGGATCTGTACCGGACCTTGGTGAAGCCGCAGCAGGTGCGCCGATGATCTCGACGCTGGGCCGGTTCAGTCTCGCGTTGGCCTTGGCCATCGCGCTCTACGGGGTGATCGTCTCGATCCTCGGGGCAAGGCGCCGCTCG
>JBGPUH010000026.1:0-14991 GCA_041491025.1 Methylomirabilis sp. (SeqCode) | reverse complement strand
TAATCACCGTGAAAAACGTGGGCTATCGATTCGACCAGGATACATAGCTGGTGGGTGGGCAGGGACATCCTTGATCAAAGGCAGATTCGAGCGCAAGCTCATCGCCACGTATCTCCTTCTCGTGGCCGCCATTGTATCAGTGGCCGGCCTGTATGTCCTTTCCTCACTCAAGCGCACCTCGATCGATCACCTCAAAGCGAGCCTGCTGGCCCAGGCCCGCCTCATGAGCAACGAGGTCACTCCTGCCCTTCTCGCCCACCACCCGGAGCAACTTCACAGTCTGGCGCGCAGGCTCGCGGAGCAGGTCTCGGTTCGGGTCACGATCATCGCGCCAGCAGGGAGGGTTCTGGCCGACTCCGAGCGAACGTCCGAACAGGTTGCGCAGATGGACAACCATCTGGGGCGTCCAGAGATTCACGCATCCCTCGGCGACGGTGTCGGCAGCGCCATCCGACGTAGCGACACCATCGGCGTCGAGATGCTCTATCTCGCCGTTCTGCTGCGCCAGGACGGCGTGCTTTTGGGGATCCTCCGGCTTGGGGTGCTGCTTTCCGATGTGAGCCACAGCATCGCGACGATCCGGCAGACGCTTGCGATCGGCGCAGTCATCGGGCTCGCGGCAGCGGCCGCGCTCGGACTCCTGTTCGCGCGTCATGTCACGCGACCCATTGCCCAGATGACCGCCGTCGCCCGCCGAATGGCGGAGGGTGACTTCTCCCGAAGCATCACCCTCACCTCCGCCGACGAAATCGGCCAGTTGGGGCATGCCTTGAATACGATGGCCAGTCGGCTGCAGGACCGACTCGAAGAGGTCGAAGAGGAAAGGGCGAAGGGAGCCGCCATTCTTGACAGCATGGTGGAAGGCGTGCTTGCGGTTGATGAGGAGAACCGAATCATGTTCATCAACGCCAGCGCCTGCCGGCTCTTCAATGCGCCGTCAATCGGAGCAGAGCGCAGGCCCTTTCTCGAAGTCATCCGCAACAAGGAGATGTTGGATCTCCTGAATCGAACGCGCAAGGATGGAACGTTCGCCAGGCAGGAACTCGAGATTTACACCCCTGTGCATCGGGTCGTTCAAGTGCTCGCCGCGCTCCTAAAAGCACGGGGTCGGACGTCCGGCGCTATCCTCGTGATGCACGATATCACTGAGCTGCGGCGCCTGGAGATGGTTCGCACCGAGTTCGTGGCGAATGTGTCTCATGAGCTGCGCACCCCCCTCACTTCGATCAGGGGGTACCTGGAGACCCTCTTGGAGGGCGGGCTTGAAGATCGAGAGCATGCCCGTCCATTCCTGGAGGTGATTCACAAACACAGCGAGCGCATGGGCCGGCTCCTGGACGACCTTTTGGACCTGTCGAATCTCGAGCTGGGCAGGGTCACCCTTGATCGACGCCCCACCACTCTCGCCGAGGTGGTGAGGAGCGTCATGACGATCTACGAACCGCAGGCGGCCAAGCAGGAGATCGAACTGCGTGTTGAGCTGCCAGACGATCTGCCACGGGTTCTGGCCGACCGCGATCGCCTGGCGCAGATCCTGATCAATCTGCTGGACAACAGCCTCAAGTTCACCCCGAAGGGCGGCACCGTCCGCGTCGCCGCGCGACGAGTTTCGAGTTCCACATTCCAAGTCCCAAGTTCAACACCTGGAGCCTCGAACCTGGAACCTGGAACTGCGAGCACGAGCGACGTTGTGGAGATTGCGGTTCGGGACACTGGGATCGGCATCCCGTCACAGGATCTGCCCAGGATCACGGAGCGGTTCTACCGAGTGGACAGGACCCGCTCCAGGGAGTTGGGCGGGACGGGCCTCGGACTGGCGATCGTCAAACACCTGGTAGAGGCCCATGGCGGCAACCTGACCATCGAAAGCCAGCTAAACCAGGGAACCACAGTCCACTTCACGCTCCCGATCGCCCCTCCCGATTCTGAGGACGCGTGACACAGGCGACGCGCGTGATTGTCTTGCGGCTGACCAGACGTCCAATGTCATTGGCAACTGGAGCGTCCAAGTGAATAGTCGTTTGACAAATCAATACATTTTGATATATTCAGTTTATGCTATTTCTGATGCCGAAAGATCTCACGCGTGCCGCACGCTGGTTTCACGCCCTCTCCGATGAAACGCGCTTGCAGATCATCGAGCGCCTGAGTGACGGCGAGCAGTGCGTCTGCGACTTGACCGACATGCTGGCGACAACCCAGTCGCTGCTCTCCTTCCATCTCAAGACGCTCAAGGAGGCCGGAATTCTGACGGACCGGCGGGAGGGTCGATGGGTGTACTACTCGTTGAGCCCGGAGGCGATCGAGGAGTTGGAACGGTTGATTGGCTCGCTGAAGCCAAGAGGACGTGGGCCCCGCGTTTCGCTGAAACGATGTGATTGACCTTTTTTTTGGCGCCATTCATCAATGAATCTTGATGTGGATGGCTGGAGGACAACATGAGCGAGCAGGACATCAAAGAGATCGTGAAGGAGAAGTACGGGAAAGCGGCTCTGAAGGTCACGAGCGGCACCAGCTCGTGCTGCGGCACCGCGCCCTCAAGAGGCGAATGCGACCCTATCACATCGAACCTCTACACGGCTGCCGAGACCACGGGACTGCCAGGCGAGGCCGTCGCGGCATCGCTCGGGTGCGGGAACCCAGCAGCCCTGGCCCAGCTCAAGGCAGGCGAGACCGTGCTCGACTTGGGATCGGGAGGCGGCATCGACGTGCTCCTATCGGCCAGGCGGGTCGGCCCGACGGGCAAAGCCTATGGCCTCGACATGACCGATGAGATGTTGGCCCTGGCGCGCGAGAATCAGCGAAAGGCCGGGGTCGAGAATGCGGAGTTCCTGAAGGGCGAGATCGAACAGATCCCCTTGCCCGACAACTCGGTGGACGTCATCATCTCCAACTGCGTCATTAACCTGTCCGCGGACAAGGACCGCGTCCTGGCGGAGGCCTTCCGCGTGCTGAAGCCGGGGGGTCGCCTGGCGGTCTCCGACGTCGTGGTGCGAGGCGAGGTCCCGAGCGAGATCCGGCGGAGCGTGGAGCTTTGGATCGGCTGCGTGGCGGGAGCGTTGGATGAACAGGACTACCGCGAGAAGCTCGCCAAGGCAGGCTTCGAGGCCATCGACCTGGAGCCGACGCGCGTCTACCGGACTGAGGACGCCCGTGAGTTTCTCGCGGGCGCTGGCCTCGATGCTGATGCCATCGCGCCGCAGGTGGACGGCAAGTTCATGAGCACCTTCGTGCGCGCAAAGAAGCCCGCTGCATGACCAGCGCGCCCGTCACGACGCGGCTGAACGTCTTCGAGCGCTACCTCTCTGTCTGGGTGGCGCTCTGTATCGTGACGGGCGTCGCCATCGGCAAGGTCAGCCCCGGACTGGTTGGCACCTTGAGCCGGATGGAGGTGAGTCACGTCAACCTCCCTGTCGCGGTCCTGATCTGGCTGATGATCTACCCGATGATGCTGCGGATCGACTTCTCTGCCATCAAGGACGTCGGGCGGCGACCGAAGGGAATCCTGATCGTCCTGTTCGTGAACTGGTTGGTAAAGCCTTTTAGCATGGCCTTCCTCGGCTGGCTCTTCTTCAAGCACCTCTTTGCCGGGATCATCGGCTCCTCGCTCGGAGATCAGTACCTCGCTGGGACCATCATCCTGGCGGCTGCCCCGTGCACGGCCATGGTCTTCGTCTGGAGCTACCTGACCGACGGCGACCCGGCCTACACACTAGTCCAGGTGGCGCTGAACGACCTCATCATGCTCTTCGCCTTTGGGCCCATCGTGATCTTTCTCCTGGGCGTCTCGAACATCACTGTGCCGTACGACGTGTTACTGTACTCGGTCCTGCTATACATCGTCACCCCTCTTGTAGCCGGGGCTGCCTCCCGTGCGGCGCTCCTCCGGATCCATGGCCCGGTGTGGTTCGAGGGAGTCTTTCTTGCGCGGCTCAAGCCAGTCACCATCGTGGCCCTCCTGGCCACCCTCGTCATCATTTTCGCCTTCCAGGGGGAGGTGATCCTGAGCAAGCTCTCGCACATCGTGCTCATTGCGATCCCACTGCTCCTCCAGGTCTACTTCAACTCGGGGTTAGCGTACGGGTTGGCGCGATGGCTCCGCGTTCCTCACTCGATCGCCGCGCCGGGCGCGCTGATCGGCGCCAGCAACTTCTTCGAGCTGGCTGTCGCCACGGCCATCTCCCTCTTTGGCCTCACCTCTGGCGCGACACTGGCCACTGTGGTTGGCGTCCTCGTCGAGGTACCGGTGATGCTCTCCGTCTGCTCGGTCTGTAATCGCACACGCCACTGGTTTGCCGAGCCCGTGGCAGTCCCGGTCGTCGAACCGGCCCGGCGGCCAATCGGCGGACGGGCCTGACCATCTTCAGCAGGATCTCTGCGTCGCTATACTGTGGATCTCTTCCGGATGCTTTCCATCGATCTACGGTGAGCGTCCCACGCTGAGAGGGCCTACATGACCAGACCGCGAGTGCTTTTTCTTTGCACTCACAACTCGGCCCGGAGTCAGATGGCGGAGGGCTTCCTTCGCGCCATCGCCGGCGATCGCTTCGAGGTTTCAAGCGCCGGTACAGAGGGCACACGCGTCCACCCGCTGGCGATTCGGGCTATGGGCGAGGTTGGAATCGATGTGATCGGACACACCTCCAAACCCATCGATGCATTCCTTGACCGGCCTTGGGACTATGTGATCACGGTGTGTGACAGCGCCAACCAGCGCTGTCCGATTTTTCCGGGGCACACGAGGCGTCTCCACTGGCGCTTCGACGACCCATCGCGGGCCACCGGTACGGAACAGGACCGCTTGGAGATGTTCCGGCGGGTCCGCGACGAGATCAGTGCCAGGATTCGCGAATGGATTGTCGAGCGGGAGAAATTCGGCGCGTAGCGCGGCGCTCAGGCAAGGCCCGTACGGTCAGGACTGGGACATACCATGGTTGGATTGGGGAATGAGCGCCTCACTCGCAATCCTTTAGATTTGTGGGGCGTGTGAGATTTCTTTCCAGATCGGATGGACTTCATTGCCTCAATTAGAAAATCAATCGAATTGCTCCGACCTACCCGTTTTGTCCCATCGCATGTTATCAAGACGCGTTTTCGACTGCCAAGCCTACAATTTATCTGCTCCAAGAGGGCCGCCTCGGCACGCCCGTTGCTCCTGAATAGCACCCGATCTTCACGAAATACCTTTTTTATATACTGCCCTCTCGCAGATAGATTGGATTCAACGGCTCGGGCGGAGGCTCCGGATAGACGGGGCAGGAGGATGGGATGATGAAGAGACGACAATTTCTCGCGACAGCAGGAGCCCTCACAGTGGCTGCTGGCGCGGCAGCAGCGCTGGACCGGGATCCTACCACAGCGGGGATAGAAGGCACCTCAAGGGCGGGCACGCTCCTCCCGTCGCGGACGCCTATGGGGCCTAGGGGCCTTGAGCTCCTCCGGATGCAGGAGGACATCAGGCGCGCCCTCAAGAAGCCCATGGAGCAACGGAAGTGGGTGATGGTCGCGAATACGAAGAAGTGCACTGGCTGCTTCGCCTGCGTGGTGGCCTGCATGGTTGAGAATGTCGTCGGCCCTGGCGTGACGTACCGGAGCGTACCCGAGGTGGAAATGGGCGACTATCCTAACGTGAGTCGGATCTTCATGCCGACCAACTGCATGCAGTGCGACGACCCGCCCTGCGCCAAGGCGGCGAACCCTCTGAGCCCGGGCGCGATCTATAAGCGTGCCGATGGCATCGTGGCCATCGACTATGCGAAGTTCCGAGACAAGGAGGTCGTGGAGGCAGCCCAGAAGGCCTGCCCGTACACCGCCATTGACTACGATGAAGGAACGCTCTGGACCGAGGGGACTCCGTCGCCCCAACCCTACGAGGCCGCGACGAGCTTCGAGTACGGCGCAAGCTGGCAGCGCACCGGCGGGAAGCTCCCCTCGGCGAGCGGCCGGAAGTGCCACTTCTGTCTCCACCGGCTTGAGGCCGGCATGGTCCCGGCGTGCGTGACCACCTGCGACGGCGGGGTCACCTACTTCGGCGACGAGAGCGACCCACAGAGCCTGGTCTCGGAGATCCTGCGCAAACATCGGAGCATCCAGCTCAAGGGGCATCTGAAAACGGAGCCGCGGGTCCATTACCTGGTCGATGACACCGAGGCGACCGACAACCTCAAGACCTGCTTGGCCTGCCACCAGGGCAAGCTGTGAGCGAGGAGGACGCCAAGATGAAGGAACTCGTGAACAACGACCTGCAAAGCCCTTCTTGTAACCTGGACCGCCGGGGCTTCTTGAAGACCTCGGCCTTCCTGGGCGGTTCAACCCTCCTCCCAGACCGCCTGTCGTCGGCCCTGGACTGGATCAGGAGCGCTGAAGCAGGAACGACTTCGCCCGGGGCGAGCTATCCCCTGGCCAAGCCCGAGAACATCCTGTACACCGTCTGCCTCCAGTGCAACACCGTTTGCGGGATCAAAGCCAAGCTCCAAGGCGGTGTCGTGGTGAAGCTGGACGGGAACCCCTTCAGCCCCTGGGGAATGTTCCCTCACATGCCCTACAAGACGTCGCCCTTCGAGACGGCAACGATAGACAGTATCCTCTGCCCGAAGGGCCAGGCGGGAATGGCTACGGTCTATGACCCCTATCGCATCGTGAAGGTCCTGAAGCGCGCCGGCAAGCGCGGGGAGAACAAGTGGATCAGCATCCCCTTTGACCAGGCCATCCACGAGATCGTCGAAGGGGGGCTCTTGTTCAAGGACGTACCCGGCGAGGAGAACCGAGAAGTCACGGGCTTGAAGGACCTGTGGGTGCTTCGAGACGCGAAACTCGCTAGGGAGCTGGCGGAAGATGCGAAACTCGTCGCGGCGAAAAAGATGACGATCGCCGACTTCAAGGCGAAGCATGCCGCACATCTGGACAAGCTTATCGATCCGGATCATCCAGACCTGGGGTCCAAGAACAACCAGATGGCCTTCGTCTGGGGCCGGCTGAAGGGCGGCCGTGCCGACCTCATCTCTCGCTTCACCAGAGACGCCTTCGGCTCTGTGAACGCGCATGGCCACACGACGGTCTGTCAGGGGTCCATCTACTTCACCGGCAAGGCAATGAGCGAGCAATACCTGGATGGGAAGTGGACTGGGGGGCGGAAGTTCTACTGGCAGGCCGACACCGCCAACAGCGAGTTCATCCTCTTCGTCGGGGCCTCACCCCTGGAGGCGAATTACGGGCCGCCACACCGGATCCCTCGGATCACCGAGGGCCTGGTCTCGGGCCGGCTGAAGATCGCCGTGGTGGACCCGCGCCTCTCCAAGACCGCAGCCAAGGCCTGGCGGTGGCTCCCCAACAAGCCGGGGACGGAGGGCGCTCTGGCCCTAGGAATCATCCGCTGGGTCATCGAGAACACACGGTACGACGCCCGATACCTGGGCAACGCCAACAGGGCCGCGGCGAAGGCTGACGGCGAACCCACGTGGTGCAATGCCGCGTGGCTGGTGAAGTTGGACAAGGATGGGAAACCCGGGCCTTTCCTCCGCGCGTCGGAGATCGGCCTCGGCACGAAGGAAACGCGAACAGGCAAAGACGGCAAACCGTACGAGTTCGACCCCTTAGTGGCATTTAAGGACGGGGCCCCTGTTCCCTTCGATCCGTACGACGAGAAGACACCGGCGGAGGGAGAACTGCTGGTCACGACAGAGCTTCAAGGGGTCAAGGTGAAGAGTGGTCTCCAGATTCTCTACGACTCAGCCACTGCCCACACCATCGAGGAGTGGGCGGCCATCTGCGGCCTGAAACCGAGGGACATTACGGATCTGGCGTGGGAGTTTACCAGTCACGGCAAGCGCGCGGCCGCGGACATCCACCGAGGCGTGTCGCAGCACACCAATGGCTTCTACAACGTCGCCGCCTGGTTCAGCCTCAACTTGCTCATCGGCAACTACGATTGGAAGGGGGGAATGATTCAGGCCTCGACCTTTGACGCGACAGGCGGCAAGGAGGGTCAGCCGTTCCCCATCGGGAAGATGATCCAGGGCAAGCAGACCCCCTTCGGCATCAGCATCATCCGCCACGACGTGAAGTATGAGGAGACCACGCTCTTCGCCGGCTACCCAGCGAAGCGAAACTGGTATCCCCTCTCCAGCGACATCTACCAGGAGATCATCCCGTCGGCCGGAGACAGGTACCCTTACCAGATCAAGGCCATGTTCCTCTATATGGGCTCCCCCGCTTACTCCCTCCCTGCAGGCCACACGAACATCGAGATCCTGGCCGACCCGAACAAGATCCCCCTGCTCGTGGCGAACGACATCGTCATCGGCGAGACCTCGATGTACGCCGACTACATCTTCCCGGACCTGACCTACCTCGAGCGGTGGGAATTTAACGGATCCCACCCCTCGGTCGCGGCCAAGGTGCAGCCAATCCGGCAGCCGGTCATCGCTCCCATCCCCCAGACCGTCACCGTCTTCGGCCAGCACATGCCCATTTCGCTGGAGGCGATGATCCTGGGCATCGCGGAGAAGATGGGGCTGCCGGGGTTCGGGATGGACGGCTTCGGGCCGGCTGTTCCCTTCGTTCGGCCGGAGGACCTCTATCTCCGGATGGTGGCCAACGTCGCCGCCGAGAAACCGACCGAGGACGTTCCAGACGCGTCGGACGCCGAGGTGGAGCTATTCCTCGCATCGCGAAAGCACCTGCCTAAGACGGTCTTCGATGCAGGCTACTGGGAGCGGGTCGTCGGCGACAAGCGGTGGCGGAAGGTCGTCTACGTCCTGAACCGAGGGGGCCGCTTCCAGGATTTCGAGAAGGCGTACCCCGCGGGCGGGCTGGTCGGGAACAAGTATGGAACGCTTATCAATCTCTACCAGGAGAAGACAGCGAAGACGAAGAACAGCATGACGGGTAAGTCCTTCCCGGGGGCGGCGACCTACATCCCGGCGGGCGCCGACGTCCTTGGACGGCCCATCGCGGACGACGGCTTCGACCTTCAGTTGATCAGCTTCCGGGAGATCGCGCACACGAAATCCCGGACCGCAGCGAACTCCCTGCTCCTCCAACTCCTGCCACGAAACTCGATCATCATCAACGAAGAGGACGCCGATCGGCTGGATCTGAAGAACGACGACCGGGCGAGGATCACCTCCGCCTCCAATCCCGACGGGGTCTGGGACCTGAAGAACGGGCGCAAGATCCCCATGATCGGGAAGGTTCAAGTCATCCAGGGGATTCGCCCGGGGGTGATCGCATTCTCCTTGGGACACGGCCATTGGGCCTACGGATCAGCCGATGTCGTGGTGGATGGACAGACCATCAAGGGGGACAAGTACCGCGCCGCGGGACTTCACGCCAACGCCGCCATGCGTGTGGACCCGGTCCTCAAGAACACCTGTCTGGTGGACGTAACGGGCGGCAGCGCGGTGTTCTACGACACGAGAGTCAAACTGGTGAAGGCCTAAGGGAATGATGGAGGCTCTGCGCCGCTGGCTCTTTCCAGAGCAGACAAGGCACCTTCAAGGGGCGCGGACCTTGTCCATCACCTTCCGCACCTTCCACATGATTGGCTTCGGCGTGTTGCTCGGGGGCCACGTCTTTGCCGTTGAGGCAGAGAAACTATTGCCGTCCCTCTGGCTCACCATCCTGAGTGGCCTCGGCCTGATCGCCTTGGAGATGTACGCTGCAGGCCTCTACTGGCTCTTCTTGGGGAAGGGGATCATGATCCTCGTCAAACTGGGGCTCCTTCTCATGGTCCCCTTTTTCTGGGAGAGTCGATTGATATTGCTATTGCTGATCGTGGTGATCGCCTCTGTCGGCTCCCATATGCCCGCACGTTACCGTCACTACTCACTACTCCATCAGCGGCTGATCGGACCTGGAGAAGCTCCTCGCCATTCGTCTCCTGCCCTTTGGCCTAGAGCTGCGGCGATAGCATCTCTCGACGATCGAGATTTGAAACGCAGGTGAGGGCGCACGATCACCCTAAACACATACTTAGCACTGAGCAAGACAGATAACACCGCACACGACACCGCTTCGTTCGCGGAAAAAGCCCCCGCTTTCGAAACCGTCGCGGCAACAGATTCACCCTCCGCGCCCACCCATTCCTTCGGTACGGGTGCCCGACCTCCAGGGGCGGGCCACCGCCCCACATCGGATTTTCCCCAGGACTGCGCGGTCTGGGGTGAACAATCACCTATCTGATGCACCCCGCCGGTAATTCTTCCCACCGCAATTAGATCGGCCCGGGTCCTTCCTCCTCACCTCTCTCCCAACAGCGATTCTTGAGTGCTCTCCGATCGCCTCCTGTCCGTACTTCAACTCCCACCATCCCCAAGAATTTACATATCTGCAACACCGGCTTTATCCCTTCGTCATATTTGGAGGGTATCCTCCGGTCCGAAAGGTGGGTCGTCACAACATGCGAGACAGACAGATGAAGGAGGATTCTATCATGATCGACGGATGGCCAGAGGCCTGGGAACATGAGTTCATGGGCTATCTGCTGGCGCGGGAATGCACCACACCAGCCGAGCTAGCTCACCACTTCCACCTGTCCGATAGCTCCGCGGCGTATTGGCTGGGCCGCTTTGTCAAGTCTGGAAGATTAAGGATCGCCAGGATCGAGAGCCATGCCACCGACGAGTCTACTGATTCCGCCGTTGGCGAGGAAACCCCGCAGGAACGGAACGCACGTGATGTGCCTCAGGCGGTCCTCCAAGTCCCTGGAGGATATGAAACCATCTGGCATGCCGGATGAGAAGGCTGAGTTTCATTGAAGGTCGTCCTCCCGTCATACAGACCGAAAAGATGGATCCGACCATCGGGACCAACTTCAAGGAGGTGTGGAGCATGAGATACCGGATCAGAGAGCTCAAAGGGAGCGTAATCATCAAGGCGAGGGATGTAACATAGATGTAACCTCCACGTAACATGGTGTTGAGATTGACTCAGCTACTATACCCTTCAAAGCGACGAAAGGAGCGTGACCGATGAGGTGGAGTTACATACATAAACATAAGTGGATGGTCTTCGGCGTGCTGGGCGTTGCAGCCCTGAGCGCCTTGGTGAGTCTTCCCTCGATAACCGGCGAAGTTTCGGCCGAGATGTTGATTAATGGGGCCGGCGCGACCTTCCCGTATCCCCTCTACTCAAAGTGGTTCAGTGAATACGCAAAAGTCGATCCTTCAGCCCGCTTCAACTACCAGTCGATCGGTAGCGGCGGTGGAATCCGGCAGGTCAAGGCCGGGACCGTGGACTTCGGGGCGAGCGACGCGGCGCTCAGCGATGAAGATCTCAAGAAGATGCCGCGTGCGCTATTCCACATTCCGACCGTGGCGGGCGCAGTGGTGATCACGTATAACCTCCCCGGGGTCGGAAAGGGACTGAAACTGACCCCTGATGCATTAGCCGAAGTCTATCTCGGGCAGGTCACAAGGTGGAACGACGCCAAAATCGCCTCCCTCAATCCGAATATGAATTTACCTGCTCAACAGATAATCGTTGTGCATCGGTCAGACGGGAGCGGGACCACCAACATTTTTGCGACGTACTTGAACGCCATCAGCAACACCTGGGCTACCAAGGTTGGCAAGGGCACGTCAGTCAACTGGCCGGTGGGCCTTGGCGGTAAGGGAAATGAAGGCGTAGCGGGTCAAGTCAAGCAGACGCCCGGAGCCATCGGCTATGTGGAACTTGCATACGCTGAACAGAACAAGCTTCCATATGCCCTGCTGAAGAATCGTGCTGGTCGGTTCGTCGAGCCCTCCCTAGAGGCCACCTCGGCAGCGGTGGCCGGCGCCATTGCCGAATTAGTGAAAGACGTGCGGGTGCCGATCGTCAACTCTCCTGGCGAGCACGCCTATCCGATTGCCGGGCTCACATATCTACTCGTGTACCAAACACAAGATGATCAAAAGAAAGCAGCATCGCTGGCGAAATTCCTCTGGTGGGCCATTCACGACGGCCAAAAGTATGCGCCGGAGCTGCTGTATGCGCCCCTGGCTCCCCAACTGGTGAAGGTAATAGAATCAACAATCAAACAGATGACGTTCCAAGGCAAACCCGTCCTGGCAGCACACTGACAGGGCCTCGACCCTCGATGAGTAGCTTTGAAGCCCTTCCTGCCCCTGCTGTCCTCCCCCGAGCGGGCGGGGCCAACGTCGCCGACCGATTGTTCAGGGGAACGACGCTTCTCTTTGCCCTTAGCGTCGTGGTCATCATGGTGCTCATGGTCGGTGCGATGCTTCGAACCGCGCTTCCGGCCATCAGGGCGTTCGGCTGGCATTTCCCCTTCACGTCCACTTGGGATCCCGTGGCCGAGCGGTTCGGTGCCCTGCCCTTCATCTATGGAACCCTGGTTTCTTCGCTCCTTGCCCTGTCGATCGCCGTCCCGTTGAGCCTGGGGGGAGCGATCTTTTTGGTCGAGCTGGCACCGCACTGGCTGGCGCAGCCCATTGCCTTTCTGATTGACTTGCTGGCCTCCATCCCGAGCGTGGTGTATGGCCTGTGGGGGATCTTCATCCTCGCCCCCTGGCTGCGGACCACGGTCCAGCCAACCCTGGCGGCGCTTCTCGGGTTTCTGCCGCTCTTCCAGGGCCCGGCCTACGGCGTCGGGATGCTGGCTGCCGGGATGATCCTTGCTATCATGGTCATCCCATTCATCTCGGGAGTGTCACGAGAGGTCTTGATGGCCGTCCCCAACTCCCAGCGGGAGGCAGCACTGGCATTAGGGGCCACCAAGTGGGAGGCGATCCGGACCGCTGTGCTCCCCTACAGCCGCTCCGGGATCATTGGGGCTATCATTCTGGGCTTGGGGCGAGCTTTGGGAGAAACCATGGCCGTCACCATGGTCATCGGGAACCGGCCGGAGATCGCTCTCTCACTCTTCGCGCCCGGCTACACCATGGCCAGCGTCATTGCGAACGAGTTCGCCGAGGCCACGTCCGACTTCCACCTAGCAGCGTTGATCGAAATCGGGTTGCTCCTGTTCGGCGTAACGATCCTCGTAAATGGCCTCGCCCGACTCTTAGTCTGGAGCGTGGCCGGCAACGGAGCTGCGACGGTGCGCGAATGAGGCTCAACCGCTATCAGCGACGCCGGGCAGTCAACGTCCTGGTTTCGGCGTTGGCATTCCTCTGCGCGGCAATCACGATCATCCCGCTCCTGATGATCTTGGGTCACCTCCTCGCCCAAGGGGCGAAAGCCGTGAACCTGGATTTTTTCACGCAGCTTCCAAAGCCGGTCGGCGAAGTCGGTGGCGGGATGGCCAACGCCATCGTGGGAACGCTTATCCTCATCGGGCTGGCCTGCCTCGTCGGGCTCCCGATCGGGATCATCGGTGGGATCTACCTGGCTGAGTTCGGCAACAACAAGACCGGCTGGCTCGTCCGGTTCATGAGCGATGTCCTGAACGGCACCCCGTCCATCGTCATTGGGATCTTCGCCTACACGGTTGTCGTCCTCCCGATGAAGCGCTTCTCCGCCCTCGCTGGCGGGTTTGCGCTGGGGATCATCATGATCCCGACGGTGATCCGGGCCACAGAAGAATTGGTCAAGCTCGTGCCAACCTCGGTCCGAGAGGCAGGCTTGGCCCTGGGCATCCCGCAATGGAGGGTGATCCTCCGGATCGTTGTCCCATCGGCCAAGACGGGGATCGTGACAGGAGTGCTGCTGGCTGTCGCCAGGATCGGCGGGGAAACGGCGCCACTTCTGTTCACGGCCTTTGGGAACCAGTTCTGGCAGCAGCGGCTCGATCAACCGATCGCGTCCCTGCCGGTGCAGGTCTTCACGTACGCGATCTCCCCGTTCGAGGACTGGCACCGACAGGCTTGGGCCGGCGCCTTGGTATTAGTCGCGATGATCCTCATCACCAGCGTCCTGACTCGGGTGGTCACCAGAGGCCAGTACCGCTCGATGAGGTGAGGGAACCGTATGCTCACAGGTCTGGCTGTGGAAAAGCTGGGTGCGTGGTTTGGCCAGAAGCAGGTCTTGAATGGGATTAGCATGACGATAGGGCCGAACCTTGTCACCGCCGTCATCGGCCCATCCGGGTGCGGAAAATCAACCTTGATCCGCTGCCTGAACCGGCTGCACGA
The DNA here is from genome assembly GCA_041491025.1 of Methylomirabilis sp. (SeqCode). Classification (GTDB taxonomy): domain Bacteria; phylum Methylomirabilota; class Methylomirabilia; order Methylomirabilales; family Methylomirabilaceae; genus Methylomirabilis. The sequence goes on along the minus strand of JBGPUH010000026.1, from coordinate 916 downwards.
GACGGTGCCGGGCGCCCGACAGAGTGGCCGAGTGCTGCTGGACGGCCAGAACATCTACCTGATGGACCCGGTCCAGGTTCGGCGGACCATCGGGATGGTATTTCAGAAACCCAATCCGTTCCCGTCAATGTCGATTTATGATAACGTTGCTGCTGGCCTTCGCCTCAATGGGATCCGGGAGAGGAGGCCGCTGGACGAGATCGTTGAGAAGAGCTTGAGGATGGCAGCCCTCTGGGAGGAGGTAAACGATCGATTGGACAAGCCGGGAATCAGCCTCTCGGGCGGACAGCAGCAACGCCTGTGCATTGCCAGGGCGATCGCCATCGAGCCCCAGGTGTTGCTGATGGACGAGCCCTGCTCGGCACTGGACCCCATTTCGACCGCCAAGATCGAAGAGCTCATCCAGGAGTTGAAAAAGGCCCTTACCATCGTCATCGTGACCCATAACATGCAGCAGGCCGCGCGGGTTTCCGACTATACCGGGTTCCTCCTCCTTGGTGAGCTGATCGAGTTCGACGAGACGCCGAAGCTCTTTACGAATCCGCGAGACAAACGAACAGAGGACTACATCACGGGCCGGTTCGGCTAGGACGGGAAGATGAAGACAATACCGCGGCACTTCGACGAGCAATTACAAGAACTGAGGGAGCGCATCCTGGCCATGGGGAGCCTGGCCGAGACGATGATCATCAAGAGCGTCAAGGCGCTGGTCGAGCGGAGCGAGGGGCTGGTGCAGCAGGTCTTCACCCATGAGGAGGAGATGGACCAGCGCTGCATCGAGATCGACGAGCGCTGCTTCACCCTCCTGGCCTTGCATCAGCCAATGGCCGGCGACCTTCGCTTCATCGCAGCGGCCATCAAGATCAACAGCGACATCGAGCGGATCGGCGACCTGGCGGTCAACATTGCGCAGGCG
>JBGPUH010000025.1:0-15560 GCA_041491025.1 Methylomirabilis sp. (SeqCode) | reverse complement strand
TATGTCTGGCTCGCGGTGATCGCCGTCGTCAATTCGGCCATTTCACTCTTCTACTACATGAAGGTGACGATGGCGATGTACATGCGCGACGTTCCGCCTGCCGGCTTGGCCTTGAGCCCTTCCCGGCCCCTACGGGTGGCGCTCTTCGTAGCAGTGGTAGGCACCCTCGCCATCGGGGTGTACCCCGGGCCTTTTCTCGACCTTGCGAGGGCCTCGGTTGCCGGGCTCTGGTAATCGAAAGTTCTGGGTTCCAAGTGCCACGTTCCAGGTTGAAGAATGTTCCAGGTTCCAGGTTCTCTGAAGCTCGGGAGGCGTTTGAACTTGGGACCCGGAACTTGGAACTCGGAACCTCGTGTGCGAAGCTTGACAGGCCTGAAGGGGAGGGCTAAAGTGTGGCGCGGCCCAAAGGGAAGGGAAGGCTCGGTTCACTGGCAGGGCGATGAAAGACAATCAGGCTTCGCTGTGGCGTCAACTCGCCGGGTTGAGTTCACTGGGGATTACCTTCGCTGCCGCGATTGCCATTGGGGCCGCGATCGGCATCGGCCTTGATCGGTGGCTCGAGACCTCGCCGTGGCTCACGATCCTTTTCTTCATTTTCGGAGTGGCGGCAGGCTTTGCAAACCTCGTGAAAGATCTGAAGCGTTGGGGGTAATGAAGCTCTTGGGCCGCCGTGCGCGTTGCCGGGCAAGAACTGGAGAGCAGAATGGAGCATCACCCGACCATCTTCCAAATTCCTAATTTCCTGGGGGCGCTCGGCATTGCTGGGCCCTGGGTACCGGAGCATGTCGCGATGGCCTGGCTTGTGATGGTGATCCTGGTCAGCGTCTCCTTTCTCGCCACAAGGAGACTCGAGTCGGTGCCGGGACCGATGCAGAACTTCATGGAAGTCGTCATCGAGACGTTCGGGGACCTGTTAGAGCAGATGATCGGACCCAAGGGGAAACGGTACCTTCCCTTGATCGGCACGGCGGGCCTCTTCATCCTTGTTGGCAATCTCCTGGGGTCCGTCCCAGGGCTCAAGCCACCGACAGCGAATCTCAACACCACGGCAGCGTTAGCCATCACCGTCTTCCTCTCCTATAATTACTTCGGCATCAGGGAGCAGGGGATCATCGGCTACCTTCGCCATTTCTGTGGACCGGTCTTGTGGCTGGCCCCCATCATGTTTCCGATCGAGTTTATCGGCCACCTGGCACGGCCGATCTCCCTGTCGATCCGACTGTTCGGCAATATCTTCGGTGAGGAGAGCGTCATCGCCATCCTGCTGTCACTGATCTGGTTAGGTATTCCGTATGTCATCTATCTGGCGATCATGATGCCCTTGAGTCTCTTCACCAGCGTCGTCCAGACCTTTATCTTTGTGATGCTTTCCATGGTGTATATCGCTGGGGCGGTTGAAGTCGGACACGAGGAGCACCACTAAACCATCGCTGTTGGAAAGGAGTGGCGTCGATGAGCCGAACACGAGGAGCGCGCGTATTGCTGTTGATGAGTGTTGTACTTGCTTTTGGAGCCCAAGCCGCGTTCGCCGCCGAAGGGGCGAAGTCCGAGTCTTCGACCTTTTTTGTCGTCTCAGTCCTGACAGGGGGATTTGCCATGGCGATCGCTTCGTCGGTGGCGGCCATCGGTCAGAGTCGTGCGATCGTCAGCGCCCTGGAGGCGATCGGCCGGCAGCCGGCGGCGGCCCCGCGCATCCAAGTCGCCATGATTATCGGCCTCGCGCTCATCGAGTCGCTGGCCATCTACGTCTTGCTCATCGCCCTGATTCTCTTCTTCGCGAATCCTTTCATCAAGTACGTGGTGCCCGGGCCGTAGAGGAGGTCGAATCTTCGGCACGGTGACCGATCGCTCGAAAGAAGGAATCAGTGCTCCTCTCGTACCTGCCCATCCTGATCTTCTTGCTGGTGGCAGCCGGCTTCGCCTTGGTCACCCTTCTCCTGTCATCGATGCTGGGGCCTCGGCGGCCTTCGAAGGACAAGCTCTCCACGTATGAATGCGGAATCGATCCGGTTGGCAGCGCCAGGGAGCGGTTCTCGGTCAAGTTCTACCTGGTCGCGATGTTGTTCATCGTCTTCGATATCGAGATCGTCTTCCTGTATCCCTGGGCGATCGTTCTGCATAGCCTGAAGCTTTTTGGGTTGGTCGAGATGATCTTCTTCCTCGGCATCCTCTTGGTCGGCCTCCTGTATGTGTGGAAGAGGGGGGGGCTGGAATGGACAAGCTGAAGGAGGCGGAACCAGAAGAACACGTCACCGTTCGGAAGCTGCGAGAACGGTTCCCGGACGCGGTCCTCTCGACCAAGAGCTTCCGCAACGAGATCACCATCCTGGTAAGAGCGGGCGACATCGTTCGCGCCTGCCGGTATCTGAAAGAGGACCCCGACCTCCGCTACGAATTTCTCTCCGATCTGACAGCAGTTGATCGGCTTGGGGAACATCCACGCTTCGATCTGGTCTACCACCTCTATTCGCTGCAGTTCAAGCGGCGGATCCGTGTGAAGGTCCAGGTGGAGGAGGGCGAGATGGCGCCGAGTGTCACGTCGGTCTGGAGCACCGCCAATTGGCACGAACGCGAAGTCTTCGACATGTTCGGAATCGGCTGTGAGGGGCACCCCGACCTTCGGAGGATCTTGATGCCGGAGGGATGGGAGGGGCATCCGCTCAGGAAAGACTACCCGGTGCAGGCCTCCCCCAAATGGTGGGAGGAAGGAGGGAACAGTGACTGAAGCCCGCACGATGACCATCAACATGGGGCCTCAGCACCCTAGCACCCACGGCGTGTTGCGACTGGTCCTTGAGCTGGATGGGGAGATCGTGGTCAGATGCACCCCTCACATCGGCTACCTCCACACCGGGATGGAGAAGATCGCCGAAAGCAAGCGTTACCAGCAGGTCATTCCGATTACTGACCGGATGGATTACCTGGCCCCCCTCAGCAATAACCTGGCCTATGTGTTGGCCGTGGAGAAGCTGCTGGGAATCGAGGTCCCGCCACGCGCCAGGGTGATCCGTGTGATGCTGACCGAGCTGACCCGCATCGGAAGTCACCTGGTCTGGCTGGGGACGCATGCCATCGACATTGGAGCCATGAGCGTCTTTCTCTACGCCTTCCGGGAGCGCGAGCAGATCCTCGACATCTACGAGCAGGTGGCCGGAGCCCGCATGATGTCCAGTTACTTCCGGGTAGGAGGTCTGTTTGCTGACCTGCCGGAGGGATTCGAGAAGACCGTTCGCTCTTTTGTGACGACCTTCCCAGACCGCCTGGCTGAGTATGAGGACCTCCTCACCAGGAATCCGATCTGGATCCAGCGGACCAAGGGGGTCGGCGTCATCAAGCCGGAGGACGCCATTGACCTTGGCTTGAGCGGTCCTAACCTTCGTGCCTGCGGCGTCTCTTGGGACATCAGAAAGTCCAATCCCTATTCTGGCTACGAGCAATATACCTTCGAAGCTTCCAAAGGGAGCCACGGCGATGTCTATGATCGGTACCTCTGCCGCATCTTTGAGATGCGTCAGAGCGTGACCATCGTTCGGCAGGCCCTGGAGCGCCTTCCGGACGGTCCGATTGCCGTGCAGGATCCGAAACTGACGCCGCCGCCCAAGCCGATGGTCAAGCAGAGCATGGAAGCGCTGATCCACCACTTTCTCCTCTGGTCGGAGGGGTTCCGGGCCCCGGCCGGAGAGGTGTACCAGAGCATCGAATCGCCGAAGGGCGAATTCGGCGTGTACTTGGTCAGCGACGGGAGCAACAAGCCTTACCGGGTCCATTTTCGCACACCCTCCTTCGTGAATCTCCAATCCCTGCCCCGGATGGTAGAGGGGCGATTGGTCGCAGATCTGGTGGCGATCATCGGGAGTATTGATATTGTCCTGGGCGAAGTCGATCGCTAGTGCCGGCCCAATTAACTTCGCCTCGCGGTGTTGCTGACCCCGGGCCGCTCCCTGCGACGTACCTGAGAACGTACGCCTCGGTCGGTTCCGGGGCCAGCGCCTTGCCAGGCTCGTTACTTGGGCCGGCACGGTGCCGATCAGCTCGAGAGGGAATTAGCCGCAGGCGCACGAGGAAGTATTAATGACGGAAGAGACCATTCAGCAAGTCCTTGCCCGGTATTCTCATCGGCGATCGGCCCTTCTTCCGCTGCTGCACCTTTGCCAGCAGGAGGTTGGGTATTTGACGGAGGAGGCCTTGCGCCTGTTGAGCAAGCGTCTCGGCCTGTCGCCGACCCAGGTGGTGGAGGTCGTCACCTTTTACGACATGTTCCGCCTGAAGCCCGGCGGACAGCGAGAGATCTGGGTCTGTCACAACCTGAGTTGCTCGCTCTTGGGCGCCGAAAAGGTGGTGCGGCGTTTCGAAGAGGCGCTTGGGATTGGCGCGGGAGAAACGACCCACGATGGCTTGTTCAGACTCAAACGGGTTGAATGCCTCGCTGCCTGCGGGATCGCACCGGTTGTCCAGGTGGGGGCTGAATATTACGGTCCTGTTTCGCCGCAGGACGTTGCACAGTTCGTGGAGCGACTACGAGCGCAATCAGCCGTCAGCAATCAGGGGTCAGCGCTTCTGCCGAAGGCTGACGGCTGAGCGCTGAATGCTTCAGAGATCGAGCAGGTATGAGCGAGAAGATCCTCACGAAGCGGCTTGAGAACCCAGGCTATGGTGGGATGATCGAGGAGTACCTCGCCACCGGAGGGTATCAGGCCATTGCGAAGACGCTCAAAGAGCATGCCCCGGCAAGTCTGATCGAGCTGGTGAGGCGATCGGGACTCAGGGGCCGGGGCGGCGCGGGCTTTCCCACCGGAGTCAAGTGGGGCTTTGTTCCCAAGGATCCCGGTCTGACGAAGTATCTGGTCTGTAATGCCGATGAGAGCGAGCCCGGGACCTTCAAGGATCGGGATCTGATCATGCGGGATCCTCACCAGCTCTTGGAAGGGATCCTTCTGGCCAGCTATGCCATCGGTTGTCAGACTGCGTATATCTACATCAGGGGCGAGTTCATAGCAGGGGCCGCTATTCTTGAACGGGCGATCAAGGAGGCGGCCGCGCATGGTTTCTTGGGGAAGGACATATTGGGGAGCGGCTTCAGCGTGGAGATCTACCCCCACCGTGGGGCCGGTGCCTACATCTGTGGAGAAGAGACCGCCCTGTTGGAATCGCTCGAAGGGAAGCGCGGGTTGCCGCGGCTGAAACCACCTTTTCCGGCCACGGCGGGCCTCTATCGCCTTCCAACCGTGGTGAACAATGTGGAAACCCTCTGTAATCTTCCTCATATCGTGTTGCGGGGGCCAGAGTGGTTCTCCAGCATCGGTACCCCCAAGAGCACGGGAACCCGGATTTTTTCGGTGAGCGGGCACATTCGTCGGCCCGGCAACTACGAGCTCCCGATCGATGTTCCGATGAGGGAGTTGATCTTCGAGCATGCCGGTGGGATGCGGGACGGTCGGCGTCTGAAGGCGGTCATTCCCGGGGGCTCCTCGGTGCCGGTCCTCACCGAGCAGCACCTGGACACCCGGATGGATTTCGAATCTCTGGCCAAGGCTGGCTCCATGGCTGGGTCGGGCGGCGTCATCGTGATGGATGAGAGCACCTGCATGGTCAGGACCGGGGAGGTCGTCGCCAGGTTTTATCATCATGAATCGTGCGGGCAGTGCACGCAGTGCCGGGAAGGGACCGCCTGGCTTCACAAGACGCTCCGTCGGATCGAGGAAGGCCGCGGCCGGAAAGCAGATCTCGACCTCCTCCTGGACATCTGCGAGAACATGAAGGGGAAGACCATCTGTCCCCTGAGCGATGCCGCCGCCATGCCGATCGAGAGCTACCTGAAGTATTTTGGCGATGAGTTCGAGCAACACATCGTGGAGCACGCCTGCCCGTTCGCACCCACGGACGGGTCGTAGGCGGGCAGCAGGGGAGCGTAATGCCAGATCCCGCCTTCTTCGTCATCATGGTGGCGAAGATCGTTGTGGTGTTCGGACTGATGTTGCTGAGTGTGGCATATCTGACCTGGCTGGAGCGCAAGGTCATCGGCGACATCCAGGTTCGGCTCGGGCCGATGCGGGTCGGCCCTCACGGCCTGCTGCAACCGATCGCCGACGCGATCAAGCTGATGTTCAAGGAGGACATCGTCCCACAGGCTGCCGACCGCTGGATCTACCTTCTGGCCCCCACGCTTGCGCTCACCCCCGCCTTCATCTCCTTTGCCGTCATCCCTTTTGGAGACCGGATACGACTCTTCGGCCGGACCATCGACCTGGTCATCACCGACGTGAACATCGGGCTTCTGTACGTATTCGCGGTCGCCTCCCTCGGGATTTACGGGATCGTCCTGGGAGGCTGGGCCTCGAACAACAAATATGCGTTGCTGGGCGGGCTGCGCTCTGCTGCCCAGATGATCAGCTATGAACTGTCGTTAGGCCTCTCGGTGGTTGGCGTCGTGATGCTTTCCCAGTCGCTGAGTCTGGTGCAGATCGTGAATGCCCAGTCAACGGCCTGGTTTATTGTTCTCCAGCCGATCGGCTTCCTCATCTTCCTGATCTGTGCCATCGCCGAGATCAACCGCGTGCCCTTCGATCTTCCGGAAGCCGAAACCGAACTGGTGGCCGGCTTCCATGTCGAGTACAGCTCCATGAAGTTCGCCATGTACTTCATGGCCGAGTACGCCAACATGATCACCGTTGCCGCCATGGCGACGACCCTCTTCCTGGGCGGCTGGAGGGGACCGTTCCTGCCGCCCGTGGTCTGGTTCCTGGTGAAGCTTTTCCTGCTCATTTTCCTCTTTATCTGGATACGGGCGACTCTTCCACGCTTCCGGTACGATCAACTGATGCGATTCGGGTGGAAGGTTCTGCTGCCCGTGGCGCTCGCCAACGTCATGATCACGGCCGCCTTCGTTGCAATGAGGTAGATATGGAATGGTTGGTGTTTGCCCCGCTGGCTGCCGTGGCCCTCGCGACCGCCGTATCGGTCATCGTCCTGCGAAATCCGATGTACTGTGCTCTGTCTCTCGTTGGAACGTTCTTCGCGCTGTCGGGCCTTTTTCTTCTCCTGCAGGCTCAGTTCATCGCTGTCGTACAGGTGATCATCTACGCTGGGGCGATCATGGTCCTGTTCCTCTTTGTGATCATGTTGCTTGACGTGGGACACGAACCACCTGCGTGGCTGCGACGGGATCGGCCCAAGCTGGTGCTCGGCATGGTCTTGATCGGTCTCCTGCTGCTCGAGCTGGCTGTTGCCATCGGATCCAGGGTTTCTCAGGGCATCCAGGGGCCCTACACATCCGAGGTCGTCAACGCCATCGGGAATACCCAGCTAATTGGCCGTCTTCTGTTCACCGATTTCTTGATCCCGTTCGAGATTACCTCAATCATCCTGCTCGTCGCCATTGTTGGCGCGATGGTTTTGGCCAAGAGGTAGTGCAGTGCGAGGTGCGAGGTGCGAGGGACGATGACAGGCGCGGTTCCTTTGAACGCGTATCTGATACTCAGCGCCGCCCTCTTTGTCATTGGGGTAATCGGGGTGCTGATCCGGCGCAATGCGCTGATCATCTTTATGGCAATCGAGCTGATGCTGAACGCGGTGAACCTCACCTTTGTTGCCTTTTCGAGGTTCCTTGCTTCGATGGATGGGCAGATCATCGTGTTGTTCGTGATGGCGGTGGCTGCAGCCGAGGTTGCGCTAGGACTGGCCATTATCATCGCGCTCTACAGAAACAAAGAGTCCATCGATGTGGACGAGATCAATCTCCTTAGAGGATAGTTCCGAGTTCCGAGTTCCGAGTTCCGAGGGGAGGATTGTCTCTGCCTTCATGGAACCCGGAACCCGGAACGCCAAACCGGGAACCCGGAACGCTGAGTTATGATCTGGCTGATTCCGCTTTCTCCGCTGGTGGGGAGCCTCGTTGTGGGGTTGATGGGCCGCCGGATGCGGAGAAGCTGGGTGGCCGTGGTCGCATGCGGAGCTGCGTCGCTTGCTCTGCTGTTCTCCCTGGGTTGCTTCGCTCGCCTGATCTCGCTTCCCGCGGAAGGGCGTCTCTTTCGCCAGTCGCTCGGCCCCTGGATCGCCTCCGGAAACTTCTCGGTGGCCTTCGGGGTCCTGTTTGATCCCCTCTCTGCGATCATGGCCTTGGTGGTCTCCGGCGTCGGTCTATTGATCCATGTGTACTCGATCGGCTATATGGCGGAGGACCGCGACTACCACCGGTTCTTCTCGCTGCTCAATCTTTTCCTGGCTGAGATGCTGGTCTTGGTCCTCGCCGATAACTACCTCCTCCTCTTTGTGGGATGGGAGGGTGTCGGCCTCTGTTCGTATCTCCTCATTGGTTTCTGGTTCGAGCGACCTGCTGCGGCGTCTGCCGGGACCAAGGCCTTCCTGGTGAACCGGATCGGCGACGCCGCCGTCGTTGTGGGGTTGATCTGGATGATCCAGTTGTTCGGGTCGCTGGACTACCAGATCGTGTTCAGAGAAGCACCGGCGGCGCTTTCGCACGGGTCCGTTGCGGCCACGATCCTCTCGCTCCTCCTCTTCGCCGGGGCAACCGGGAAGTCGGCCCAGCTTCCCCTCTATGTCTGGCTGCCCGATGCAATGGAGGGTCCCACACCGGTTTCGGCCCTCATTCACGCCGCCACCATGGTGACGGCCGGGGTCTATCTGGTTGCCCGCTCCGCCCCCCTGTTCCAACTGGCTCCCGTGAGCCTGGAGATCGTCGCATGGATCGGCGGGCTGACAGCCCTGTATGCCGCCAGCATTGCCCTGGTTCAGACCGACATCAAGCGGGTCATCGCCTACTCGACCATCTCCCAGCTCGGCTACATGTTCTTGGGCCTGGGCGTCGGCGCGTACGCCGCCGGGATCTTTCACCTGATGACCCACGCCTTCTTCAAGGCGCTCCTCTTCCTCGCCGCTGGGTCGGTGATTCATGCGCTCCACGGCGAACAGGATCTGAGGAACATGGGGGCCCTGCGGAAGTCCCTCGGCGTCACCGCCGCGAGCTTTCTTGTCGGCGCGCTGGCCAATGCGGGGATTGTCCCCTTCGCCGGCTTCTGGAGCAAGGATGAGATCCTTTTTGCGACCTATGCCTCCGGGCATCGGCTGCTCTGGGGCCTTGGAGCGTTAACCGCCGCAGGCACGGGGTTTTATATGTTTCGCCTCTACTTCCTCGCGTTTGAGGGGAAGTCCAGGCTCGACCCTCGCCTGTCCAGTCACCTGCACGAGGCGCCATGGAGCATGCGCCTGCCGCTTGTGCTGTTGGCTCTCGGATCGGCGACAGTCGGATTCTTCGGCGTGCCTCCAGACTCTGGCCCATTTCACCGCTTCCTGGGTCCGGTCTTCCCTGCCGCGGCGCATGAAGGCGGCTCGGCGGCGCCAGCCTCCGGGATCGTTCTCGCGTTGGCTGCCCTCGTGATGGCGCTGGTTGGGATCGTCATAGCCTTTCGCTACTACCTTCAGGAGCCCGGGAGACCCGAGACGATGGCGGCGCAGTACCCCACCCTTTACCGTGCCCTCCTCTACAAGTACTGGGTGGATGAGCTGTATGAAAAGGCGGTGGTCCGGCCAATCTCAAGTGCAGCTGGCGCCTTATCGACATCGTTCGATGCGAACATGATAGACGGGTCAGTCAACGGCATCGCCTCCCTCGTGGGAAGGGCCGGCGGCGTTCTGAGGCGGCTTCAGACGGGCCATGTGCCGACCTATGTCCTTTCGATCCTGGTGGGTGTCGTGGTCCTGTTGGGGTACCTGGTGTTTGTCGGATAGAGCGCAGGAGACGATATGAGTCAGACGAGCGGTCCGATCCTGTCACTCCTCATCCTGCTCCCTCTGCTCGGCGCCATCCTGCTCGCACTTGTGGAAGGGGCGCGAGAGTCGCTCATCAAGCGGCTCGCGCTTGCGATATCCGGTCTGGATTTCCTCCTCTCCGTGATCGTGTATGCGCGCTTCGATCCCGCCGTCGCCGGCATGCAGTTCGTGGAGCGTGCGCCATGGATCAGCTCGATCGGGAGCAGCTATCTCCTCGGAGTGGACGGGATCAGCCTTCCGCTGCTGCTGCTGACCACGTTTCTGTCGCCCGTCGCCATTCTCGCGTCCTTCTCCGGCATCGGGGGCCGAGTGAAGGGGTTTATGATCTGCATGCTGCTACTTCAAAGCGGCATGATCGGAGTGTTCCTGGCTCTGGATCTTGTCCTGTTTTACGTCTTCTGGGAGGGGATGCTGATCCCGATGTATTTCCTGATCGGCGTATGGGGCGGCCCGAGGCGGGTCTACGCGACATTGAAGTTCGTCCTGTACACGATGGCGGGGAGCGTGCTGATGCTTCTGGCGATGATCGCCCTGGCCTTCCTGCACCGGGGCGCCACGGGTCGGTTGACCTTTGACCTCCTGGAGTTGATCGGCGGGCCGATCCCGTACCAGGCGCAGCTCTGGCTGTTCGCCGCCTTCGCCCTCGCCTTTGCCATCAAGGTGCCGATGTTCCCCTTTCACACGTGGTTGCCGGACGCCCACGTGGAGGCCCCCACGGCGGGAAGCGTGCTTCTGGCAGGGGTCCTGTTGAAGATGGGGACCTATGGTTTCCTCCGGTTCGCCCTCCCGCTCTTTCCGAGAGCCGCCGCCGCCTTCTCCCCCCTGATCTCTGTGCTTGCCGTGGTCGGCATCCTGTACGGCGCCCTGGTCTCCATGGCACAGGACGACCTCAAGCGGCTGGTGGCCTACAGCTCGGTGAGCCACCTGGGGTTCGTGATGCTGGGGATCTTCGCCATGAATCTGCAAGCGGTCGAGGGTTCGATCCTCCAGATGGTCAATCACGGCCTCTCCACCGGTGCCCTCTTTCTGCTGGTCGGGATGATTTATGAGCGGCGTCACACCCGGATGATAGGGGAGTTCGGCGGGCTCAGCCGGGTGCTCCCCCGCTTTGCCCTCTGCTTCCTGGTCGTGACGATGTCCTCCATCGGCCTTCCGGGCCTGAACGGGTTCGTGGGGGAATTCCTGATCCTTGCAGGAACATTCCGCGTCCACAAAGGATTCGCGGTGCTCGCCGCCATTGGGATCATCCTGGCGGCGGTCTATATGCTCCGGATGTGGCAACGGGTGATGTGGGGGGAGATCCGCCGACCCGAGAATCTCGGGCTCGGCGATCTTGGCCGCCGTGAGATGGCGATCCTGGTCCCAATCATTCTCCTCATTCTGTGGATCGGCCTCTCCCCCAATCACCTCCTCAGAAGGATGGATGCGTCCGTCAGTCAGCTCCTTGGACAGATCGCGGGCGCTCCACGGGCTCAGCGGTCGGTACCGCCTCGCAGTTCGGGGTTCCTGGTTCCAAGTTCCGGATTGGAAACATCGCTGACCCTGTCTTCAACTCGCAACCCTGGGGAAATAGTTTTGGGCCTCTTTTACTCGGAACCCGGAACCCGGAACTAGGAACATATCTTGAACATGGATCTTATTCTGCCTCAGATTGACTGGCTTCCCCTTGCTCCGATATTGCCGGTCGCCATTGGCGGTTTGGCGGTATTGGTTGGAGATCTGTTCTTTCCGGCAGGGCGAAAGAACCTCAACGCCATCCTGAGCCTGGCCTCGCTCGCCCTCTCGATCTTTGTGTCGATCCGCCTGTGGGGAGTGGTTCGGTTTTCGATCAACGACGCCCTGGTGCTGGACCGGTTCGGGCTCTTCTTCTTTCTCGTGTTCGCGCTGGTCTCACTCCTGACCGTTCTGCTCTCGATGGGGTATCTCGACGAGAACACACCCGACCAAGGCGAGTACTATAGTCTTGTGCTCTTCTCGACGTTGGGGATGATGCTCATGGCTTCGGGAGGGGATCTGGTTGTGATTTTCCTGGGGCTGGAGACGCTCTCGCTGGCCCTCTACACGCTCTCTGGATTCCGGAGGGCTGAGCTTCGCTCCAACGAGGCGGCCTTGAAGTACCTCCTCCTTGGGGCCTTTGCGAGTGGTTTTTTCCTCTACGGCATTGCCTTGATCTACGGGGCGACCGGCACGACCGTGCTCAGACGCGTCGCAGCCTTCCTCGCTGATGGGAAGTCCCACGGCCCCCTGCTCGTGATTGGAGGTGGGTTGCTGCTCGTAGGATTCGGCTTCAAGGTCGCGTCCGTCCCGTTCCACATGTGGACGCCCGACGTCTATGAGGGCGCACCGACCTCGGTGACAGCCTTCATGATCGCCGGAACAAAGGCCGCCGCCTTCGCCGCCTTCTTGCGGGTATTCGTTTTTGCATTGCCGACCCTCCACATCCAGTGGTCGGCGGTGATCTGGGTTCTAGCGGTCCTTACCATGACCCTGGGGAATTTGGTTGCGCTGGTCCAGAATAATGTCAAACGGATGCTGGCCTACAGCTCGATCGCACATGCCGGGTATGTGCTGGTCGCCGTGGTCGCCGGTGGGTCCTCAGGAGCCACCGGCGTTCTCTTCTACCTCGTCGCATATGCCCTGATGAATCTTGGCGCCTTCGCCGCGATCATCGCCTTGCAAGGCCATGGGCAGGAGTTGCTTTTCTTGGGCGACTACGCAGGACTTGGTTTTCGGAGGCCGGCCCTTGCCGCCTGCATGGCCCTCTTCATGTTTTCGCTGGCCGGAATCCCCCCGACAGCCGGGTTTATGGGGAAGCTCTACATTTTCAGTGCCGCGCTTGAGGCGCATTATACCGGTCTGGCGGTGATCGGTGTCCTGAACAGTGTGGTCTCGGTCTACTTTTATCTGCGGCTGATCGTCATCATGTACATGAGCGAGCCGGCAGCCGAGCGGCCGCCTGTCCCGCGGTCAGCCCCAGCCGTCCTGGCAGTGGGAATGTCCGCACTGGGAACCCTACAGATCGGCTTGTTCCCGGAGAGGTTACTCGATCTGGCCCGGCAGTCGATCGCCGCCCTGGGAAGATAGCGGAGGGCTCTGATCCGATGAGGGCGATCAAGATCCCGGAGAAGACGGTGACCAGGCTTTCAATCTATCTGAGATGCCTGGAGGAGTTGGAGAACGACGAGATGTCCAGCGTCACGTCCAGGCAATTGGCGGATCGGTTCGGCCTCAATTCCGCCCAGCTCCGGAAAGACCTGGCGTACTTCGGCCAATTCGGCGTCAGGGGTCTCGGGTACTATATCACGCCCCTCCGGCAAAGCCTGGAGGGGATTCTCGGCCTGAAGAGGGAGTGGGAGGTGGCCCTGGTAGGGTTGGGAAACCTGGGCTCCGCGCTCATCCGCTATAAGGGATTTCTGGAGAAAGGATTCAAGATCTCCGCTGTGTTCGATCAGGACCCGGCAAAGATAGGTCGGCGGGTTGAGGGGATCCAGGTCATGGGCGCGTCAAAGATCCTCCCGGTGATCCGAAAACGGAAGATCAAGATCGCGATCCTGGCCGTTCCCGCAGTCACTGCCCAGGCCGTCCTCGACCTCCTTGTGGAGGCCGGCGTCTCGGCGGTTCTGAATTTCGTCCCGGCCCAATTGACGATCCCGGGATGGGTCAAACTTCAGAACGTTGACCTGGCGGTCCTCCTGAAGACCCTGAGCTACCACACCGCCCGAACGAAGCGGCCCTCCTCCGGCAAAGCCTGACCCGGCCATACGCGTTCAGCCCTCAGCCGTCGGCTTCCAGCTACCTTCCTGCTGACTGCTGATTGCCGATGGTCGAACGCGTACGACCCCTCACCTATTTCTTTTTCTCCTTGAGGAGCATCTCGATATTCCTCTTAAAATCTTCCTCTGTCATGGCCCCATCGGCACGTCCGAAGAGTGTGCCGTCCCTCTTGATCAAAAGGGTGGTCGGGGTCGCTTCAACCTTATAGCGCCTGCCGATCTCACCGGTTGCGTCGTGTCCGACCGGGTAGGGGACTTCGTACTTCTCAACAAACTTCCGCGCGTCAGCCTCGTTATCCCACGTGACGTTCACCCCCAGAATCACCAGCCCCTTGTCCTTGAACTGTTGGTAGATCTTCGCCAGAACGGGAGCCTCCCGTTGACAGTGGGGTCACGTGGAGTGGAAGAAGTTAATCAGAACCGGCGTCCCGCGGTGCTCTTGAAGGGAGGTGGTCTTTCCATTCAGGAGCTGCAGTTTGAAGTCTGGTACAGGCGCAGCCTGGGCCGTCTGGAAAACTGTTGCCCCAATGAGAAGCGCTGCAAAGCAGGCGAGTACCTTCCGAGTGCGCGAGGCCTCCTGTGGCTGTCTCAAGCACTTTCTCATGTGTGAATCCTCCGAAGAGATTGTGGCGTCTACGGGATACCTCAGCCTAGACCATACTCCTTCCAGCGACGATCGACCAAGGCCCTGGTTTGGACGTCCATCACCTGCTCCTCAGGCCATTCCCGCGTGAACCCCTCCTCCTTCCACTTGCGAGTGCCATCGATTCCCATCTTAGAGCCATACTTGGGCAGCCGACTCGCGTGATCCAGGGTTTCGACCGGGCCCATGACGAACTCGATGTCCCGTTGGGGATCGATATGATTCAGGACCTTCCAGATCACCTCGGCTGGATCACGGACGTTCACTTCCTTGTCCACGACAACGATCACCTTGGAGAACATCGCTTGGCCAAGACCCCAGATCGCGTGCATGACCTTGCGCGCGTGGCCTGGGTACTGCTTGTCGATGCTGACGATGAAGAGGTTATGGAAGATCCCCTCGAAGGGCATATGGAAGTCCACGACCTCGGGCAGTTGTTTTCTCAGAAGCGGCCTGGTCAGCCGTTCCACTGCGGCGCCCATGTAGCAGTCCTCCATGGGGGGGCGGCCGACGATGATCGTTTGGTAGATCGGGTCCCTGCGGTGGGTGATGGCGGTCAGGTGAAAGACGGGATAGTAGTCGGGGAGAGAGTAAAAGCCGGTGTGATCGCCGAACGGCCCCTCCAGGCGCAGCTCATCAGGTTCGACGTACCCTTCCAGCACGATCTCGGCATTGGCGGGAACGTCCAGGTCAACCGTCTCGCAGCGGACCAGTTCTACCGGTTGCTTCCGGAGGAAGCCAGCGATGAGCATCTCGTCGATCCCTTCGGGTGCCGGCATGGCCGCCGACAGGGTGGTGGCCGGGTCAGGCCCCAGGGCAACGGCCACCTCGGTGCGACGACCCAGTCGGCGGTTTTTCCGATAGTGTCCGGCTCCGCCGTGATGGATGTGCCAATGCATCCCGGCCGTTTGTTCATCGAAGATTTGCATCCGGTAGAAGCCGCAGTTCCGCGCGCCGGTCTCCGGGTCTTTGGTGAAGACCAGGGGGAGGGTGATATAGCTGCCGCCATCGAGGGGCCAGGACTTGATGGCCGGCAACAGCCCAAACGAAGGGTCTTTCGTGATGATCGCTTCCTTGCAGACGCCATCCTTCACGCGTTTGGGGAGAAAGTGTGCGAGCTCCTTAAGCCGGGGCAGCATCCGGAGCTTTTCGAGGAACCCCTCCGGGGTTTTCATCTCGAGGATGCCGTCCAACTCACCGGCCAAGTCGTCCAGCGAAGCAAGTTGCAGGGCAAGGCAGATCCGTTCCTCGCTGCCGAAGGCGTTGATCAGGAGCGGCATCGAGGAGCCCTTGACCCGCTCGAAGAGGAGGGCTGGGCCGAGGCGCTTGCTGACTCGATCGGTGATTTCAGCGATCTC
>JBGPUH010000024.1:0-16104 GCA_041491025.1 Methylomirabilis sp. (SeqCode) | reverse complement strand
TTCGAACAAATGACGAAGCTTTCCGACGGCCGATCGAAATGCCTGCGGGTCATTGTGATGTTTGGCGGATAAAGTTGGAACGGCACTCGTTCGGCGATTTGAAATCAATCTGTCCGGGGTTCCTGTTCTGACTGTGGTGTCTTCGAGCCGGCCGGGAGATGTTCCTCCGGGGGCGGCACACGGGATCGGGGAGTCACCGCAGCACCTTCTCCCGATCGAGGCAAAGGGGTTAACAAGGATTGCGATGAGAGAGCGATGGGAGCAGTTGGTACGATTCCTCAAAGAGGTGAGGACAGAGCTGAAGAAGGTCAACTGGCCTCCGAAAAAGGAGGTGATCGGCTCCACGATCGTTGTCATCGTGTCAGTCTTTATTCTCTCGTTTTTTCTCGGGATCGTGGACGTCACTTTGCAGAAACTTGTCAGCTATGTGCTGAAGTAGCGAGGTAAAGTGATTCAAGCAGAGCAGGTTATGTCGCAGAATTGGTACGTTATCCATACGTATTCGGGTTTTGAGAGCAAAGTGAAGGCCAGCATTCAACAGCGGGCCGAAGCCATGGGGCTGTCTGACAAGATTTCGCAGATCTTGATCCCCACCGAGGACGTGGTGGAGCTCAAGAAAGGAAAGCGAAAAGTCTCATCGCGAAAATTCTTTCCGGGGTATGTCCTCATCAAGATGGAAATGTCGGAGCAGCTCTGGTATTTGGTCAAGAATACGCCGAAGGTGACCGGCTTCGTGGGACCGGCGACACAGCCGACTCCGATCCCGGAGGAACAGGTTCAAACCATTCTGCAGCAGGTGGAGGAGGGGGCCGAACGGCCGAAGCATAAGGTCATGTTCCTTCGCGGAGAGAGTGTTCGGGTGATTGATGGTCCGTTCGCCAACTTCACAGGGCTCGTCGATGAGGTCAAGCCCGAAAAGGGGCGGCTGAAGGTCATGGTCAGTATCTTCGGGCGCCCGACCCCGGTGGACCTGGAGTTCCTCCAAGTCGAGAAGGTGTGAAGGACAGCGAAGTTGAGAGAGCGATGGTGTATACCGGATCTCTGATCTCTGGTGACCTCATGGGTGTGAGGTCTTTCCGATAAACCCTCATCCAAGATCTGGGATCGAATTTCTCTTGGGGGCTTCATGGCCAAAAAGGTCGCAGCGATTGTGAAACTTCAAGTTCCGGCTGGGAAGGCCAACCCTTCGCCGCCCGTGGGCCCTGCCCTCGGGCAGCACGGGGTCAACATCATGGAGTTCTGTAAGGCCTTCAACGCTCAGACGTCAGCCCAGGAGGGCCTCGTCATCCCCGTTGTCATTACCATCTACGGGGACCGGTCGTTCAGCTTCGTCACCAAAACTCCCCCGGCGGCGGTCCTGTTAAAACAGGCTGCTGGCATCGCTCAGGCTTCCAAGGAGCCCAACCGCGTGAAGGTGGGGAAGGTGACAAGAAAGCAGGTGGAAGAGATCGCCAGGACGAAGATGCCGGACTTGAATGCGCTGTCCCTTGAATCGGCCGTGAGGATTATCGAGGGAACGGCAAGGACCATGGGGATCGAGGTGGTCTAGGAACTAGGGTTGAGGGTAGAGGGGATAGGGTCCCGATAGGAAGAAACGCTGGCGCTCTCCTGAACCCTAGACCCTAACCCCTGTACCCTATCTTCGTGGGGTGGGATATGGCGAGAATCGGGAAACGTTATAAAGCGGCTGCTGAGGCGGTCAGGCAGGCAGGCTCCAGCGATCTGGCCAGCGCTATTGGGGTCGTGAAGTCGAATGCCAAGTCAAAGTTCGATGAAACAGTCGAGATCGCTGTTCGTCTGGGAGTTGATCCAAAGCATGCTGATCAAATGGTCAGGGGCACGGTGGTTTTGCCTCATGGAACAGGGAAGGGCGTCCGGGTACTGGTCTTCACCAAGGGTGAAAAAGAAAAGGAAGCTCGAGAGGCTGGAGCCGACCATGTCGGGTGCGAAGACCTGATAGAGAAGATTCAGCAGGGGTGGCTTGACTTCGACCGGGCCATCGCCACTCCCGACGTTATGGGCCAGGTGGGGCGCCTCGGAAAAATCCTGGGTCCTCGAGGCCTGATGCCCAATCCGAAGACCGGCACTGTGACGTTTGACGTCGGGAGGGCGGTCCGGGAGTTCAAGGGTGGAAAGATCGAGTTTCGCGTGGAGAAGGCCGGGATCATCCATGCGCCGTTCGGGAAAGCCTCCTTCACGCAGAACCAGCTCTATGACAATGCGGTGACCCTGCTGGAGGCCTTAGTCCGGGCAAAACCCGCTTCCAGCAAAGGTCGATACGTACAGGGGGTCGCGATTTCATCCACAATGGGACCGGGCGTCAAGGTCGATCTCAATACCCTCTCGGGACTGGTGAAGGCCTAGGGCGGCAAGAGGCGGCAAGAAGGAGTATGCGACGGAGGATGCGGTGAAACGGGTCGAAAAAGCTGCGGTTGTTGACGAGCTCAAGAGCCTGCTGGCGGGGGCGAAGGTGACCATGCTGGCAGACCATCGAGGTCTCAGCGTGAGCGAGTTGACCGAGTTGAGAAAGCTGCTCCGCCAGCAAGCGGTGGATCTACGGGTCGTCAAGAACAGCCTTGCTATACTGGCTGCCAGGGGGACGGACCTGCAGCAGTTGGAGCCCCACCTTGCCGGCCCGACGGCTCTGGTCATTGGCAGGGGTGATCCGGCCTTGCCGGCCAAGCTCTTGGCCTCGTACGCCAAGACCAAACCGAGCTTCCAGATCAAAGCGGGCTTCGTAGAGGGAAAGGTGCTGGACAAGCAAGACGCGCTGGCCTTAGCCGAACTCCCATCGCGCGAGGTGCTTCTGGCAAAGCTCGCTGGCATCATGCAATCCCCCCTTCTGGGCCTCGCGGTCGTATTGCAAGGACCACTGCGTTCTCTCCTGATGGCCCTGAAGGCGGTCACAGAGAAGAAAGAGCAGGAACCGCCTCGGCCGTAAGCGGCTGGGGACGCTTGAGCGATCTATGACAACGGCAATGAAGGAGAGGAGTGACGATGGCAACGGTCACAGTTGATGATGTGTTGGACTCGATCGAACATTGGACGGTCCTGGACCTGAACAAACTGGTGAAGGGGATCGAGGAAAAATTCGGTGTGTCCGCCGCCGCGATGGCGCCCGTGACGATGGCTGCCCCTGGGGGGGGCGGGGTGGCTGCTCCGGCGGTCGAGGAGAAGACGGAGTTCTCCGTGATCTTGGTCGGTATAGGGGAGAAGAAGATCCAGGTCATCAAGGAGGTGAGGGCAATCACCGGACTTGGGCTGAAAGAGGCGAAGGACCTGGTCGACGGTGCGCCGAAGCCGGTGAAGGAGGGGATTTCGAAGGCTGAGGCGGAGGAGATCAAAGGAAAGCTACAATCGGCTGGCGCGACTGTGGAGCTCAAGTAGGACGGGAGAAAAAGGAGATACAGACGAATGGCTCTAGCGAAGAAGAGCGTAGCTGCCGAGCGCAGCAGCTTTGCCAAGATCAAAGAGATCATCTCCATTCCCAATCTCATTGAGATCCAGCGGCGATCCTTCGATCAATTCCTTCAGATGAAGGTTCCTTTCCACGCACGCGAGGAGATCGGCCTTCAGGGGGTCTTTGCCAGCATCTTTCCCATTTTCGATTACGACAACTCGGCCTCACTGGAGTTCGTGAAGTACGAGTTCGGGGCGCCCAAGTACAGCGCAGAGGAATGTCGGGAGAAGGGGATGACCTTCTCCGTCCCTCTCAAGGTGACACTTCGTCTGGTGGTCTGGGACAAGCAGGTGGGCTCCGAGGCCCGGAGCATCCGGGACATTAAGGAACAGGAGGTCTACCTGGGAGAGATGCCGTTGATGACGGTCCACGGCACCTTCATCATCAACGGGACGGAGCGGGTCGTGGTCAGCCAGCTCCACCGGTCGCCGGGGGTCTTCTTCGACCATGATGCAGGCAAGACCCATCCGAGCGGCAAGACCCTCTACTCCGCTCGACTGATCCCGTATCGAGGCTCCTGGTTGGAATTCGAGTTCGACGCGAGCGACGTTCTCCATGTCCGGGTGGACCGACGACGGAAGTTCTTGGCCACGATCCTGTTGCGGGCGATCGGCTACAGCAGCAATGAGGAGACCCTGAATCTCTTCTATCAGCGGGATGTCCTGCATATCCAGAAAGGGAAGGAGATCCTCCTCCCTGTGAATTCGCCCGGCGCCACCAGCTTTCGTGTGAGCAAGGAGATCCCTGATCCCCACTCCAGGCAACCGATCCTCGGGGCAACCAAGCGGATCACCAAGGTGGCCCAGAAGCGGCTGCAGACCGTGAAGATCACACAGGTACCCCTGTACAAAGAGGATGTCATTGGTCGCTTCCTGGCCGCTGATGTCGTTGACACAAAGACCGGCGAGGTGATACTGGAGTGCGCTCAAGAGATCACAGAAGAGGCGCTCGAGCAGATCATGAAGAGCGGGGGGAGCAGCTTCACCGTGCTTTCGAGCCTTGATGGGCGGGAAGTGTTCGACATCCGTGAGACCATCGTCCGTGACCAGACTCGCTCCGAAAAAGAGGCTCTCACCGAGATCTACCGGAGAATGCGGCCAGGGGACCCGCCCAACGAGGAAGCGACGAAGGCATTCCTGGAGTCCATCTTCTTTAACTCGAGGCGCTACGATCTTTCCAAGGTGGGGCGCCTGAAGATGAACCGCAAGCTGGGGATGGAGGTGCCCCTCGAGGTCCGCACCCTCATTAGCCGTCGCTATCGGGGCGCTGCTGTGGCGGGGCGGAGTGGCTCTGTGGATGACATCGTTGAGGTCATCCGATACCTGCTCCGGCTCAAGCACGGCGAGACGGGGACCTCTGTGGACGATATCGACCATCTCGGCAATCGTCGGGTGCGTTCGGCGGGCGAGCTCTTGGAAGACCAGTTCCGCATCGGGTTGGCGCGGATGGAGCGGGCGGTGCGGGAGCGGATGAGCACCCAGGAGTTGGAGACTCTCATGCCCCACGACTTGGTGAACGCCAAGCCAGTGACGGCAGCCCTGAAGGAGTTCTTCGGCAGCTCCCAGCTATCTCAGTTTATGGACCAGACCAACCCATTGGCTGAACTGACCCATAAGCGGCGGTTGTCAGCCTTGGGTCCGGGAGGCTTGTCTCGGGAGCGAGCAGGGTTTGAGGTTCGGGATGTGCACCCAACCCACTACGGGCGTATGTGTCCCATCGAGACACCAGAAGGACCCAATGTCGGTCTCATCGCCAGCCTCTCTACCTACGCTCGCGTCAACGATTTCGGCTTTATCGAAACACCCTATCGCAAGGTGCGGGGTGGCGTTGTGACTGACGAGATCGACTATCTGACGGCCGATGAGGAGGAGAAATACACCATCGCCCAGGCCAACGCAGAGCTGGACGCACGAGGGCGCCTCACATCCGATCGGGTCTCGTCGCGGTCTGGGGGGAACTTTGTCGTGGTCCCCCCCAGTAAGATCGATTACATGGATGTTTCCCCGAAACAACTGGTGGGGGTTTCTACGTCGCTCATCCCCTTCCTCGAGCATGACGATGCCAATCGGGCCCTCATGGGGGCCAACATGCAGCGCCAGGCGGTTCCCCTCCTGCGACCTGAGGCCCCGGTGGTCGGGACCGGAATGGAACACGCCGCGGCCAAGGACTCGGGGGCGGTCCTGGTTGCCCGGCGTGGAGGGATCGTCGAGTCGGTCAGCGCCGAGCGAATCATCGTCCGGGCCTCGGACGCCAAGGGAGAGGACGGAGACACCTCTGGCGTGGATATCTACACCCTCGTCAAGTTCCGGCGGAGCAACCAGAATACCTGCATCAACCAGAAACCGATTGTCAGGAAGGGTGAACGGATTGCAAAGGGCCAGGTCATTGCCGACGGTCCGGCCACCCAGAACGGCGAGCTGGCCCTTGGGCAGAACGTCTTGGTGGCCTTCATGCCGTGGGGCGGATACAATTTTGAGGACGCGATTCTGATCAGTGAACGGCTGATCAAGGATGACCGCTACACCTCCATCCATATCGAGGAATTCGAGATCGAGGCCCGTGACACCAAGCTGGGCAAGGAGGAGATCACACGCGACACCCCGAATGTGGGGGAGGACGCGCTGAAGGATCTTGACGAAAGCGGGATCATCCGGATTGGGGCCGAGGTGAAACCGGGTGATATCCTCGTGGGAAAGGTCACTCCCAAAGGTGAAACCGTACTGACCCCGGAGGAGAGGTTGCTGCGGGCCATCTTCGGCGAGAAGGCCGAGGATGTTCGGGACGCCTCCCTCTATGTCCCCCCCGGCATTCACGGGACCGTGGTTGATGTGAAGGTCTTCTCCCGTAAGGGGATCGAGAAGGACGAGCGGGCGAAATCGATCGAGGACGAGGAGGTCAGCCGGCTTCGCAAGGACTTCGGCGACGAAATCAGTATTATTGCCGCGGAGCGCGACAGGAAGCTTCGTTCCGCCCTGGAGGGTCGGAGTGTCGGCAAGGAGATCCGGAGCAAGAGAACGCACAAGATCATGGTCCAAAAGGGGAAGAAACTGACCAGCGAGATTCTGGACAAGCTGTCCCATGAGGATCTGGTTGAGGTGGCTGGCCGATTGGACGAAGAGTTGGGTCGGAAGGCCACCAGGATAAGCGACGCGGCCGACAATCAGATCCACGTCCTCCAAACGCTCTTGGAAGAGCGGATCAGCAGGGTGACACGAGGAGATGAGCTTGCCCCCGGCGTCTTCAAGATGGTCAAGGTCTACGTGGCCATGAAGCGAAAGCTATCAGTGGGCGATAAGATCGCTGGCCGACACGGGAACAAGGGGGTTATCGCGAAGATCCTTCCCGAAGAGGATATGCCCTACCTTCCAGACGGCACCCCCGTTGAGGTGGTCCTCAACCCCCTGGGTGTTCCATCCCGGATGAACGTGGGCCAGATATTGGAGACGCACCTGGGTTGGGCCGCCCAAGCCTTGGGGATGCGGGTCGCCTCGCCGGTCTTTGATGGAGCGAACGAAAAAGAGATTAGAGTCTGGCTGAAGCGCGCTGGCTTCCCCGCCTCTGGGAAGACCGTTCTCTATGACGGGCGGACCGGGAAGCCGTTCCACCAGGAGGTGACGGTCGGCTATATCTATCTGATGAAACTGGCCCATCTTGTGGATGACAAGATCCATGCCCGCTCCATCGGTCCCTACTCGTTGGTCACCCAGCAGCCCCTAGGGGGCAAGGCCCAGTTCGGCGGACAACGGTTCGGGGAGATGGAGGTGTGGGCTCTGGAGGCATACGGCGCCGCCTACACCCTGCAGGAGATCCTCACCGTGAAGTCCGACGATGTGGTGGGGCGGACAAAGATGTACGAGTCGATCGTCAAGGGCGACTGCGCCCTCGAGCCGGGGCTCCCGGAATCCTTCAACGTCTTGGTGAAGGAGCTGCAGAGCTTGTGCCTCGATGTGGAGCTGAAGAAAGACTAGCCGGCTTGGTGAGTCCCGTCATCGAGCGGGCAATCCAGGCGGAATGTCTGAGGTGGAAAGCACGTGTGCGCCAAAGCGCGCGGAGGGAATAGCGTTGGACAAGTTTTTCGGGTTCTACGATGAAAAGCCGGTCGATCCCACCAGCTTCAAGGCAATTCGGATTGGGCTCGCTTCGCCCGAGAAGATCCGTTCGTGGTCCTTCGGAGAAGTGAAGAAGCCTGAGACCATTAACTACCGGACCTTCAAACCGGAACGGGATGGGCTCTTCTGCGCCAAGATATTCGGTCCTACGAAGGACTGGGAGTGCAACTGCGGGAAGTACAAGGGCATCAAGCACAGGGGCGTCGTCTGCGATAAATGCGGCGTCGAGGTGATCAGGAGCAAAGCGCGGCGCCAGCGGCTGGGCCACATCGAGTTGGCCTCACCGGTCGTTCACGTCTGGTTCTTCAAGGGGGTCCCGAGCAGGATCGGCTATCTCCTCGATATGTCCCTTCGCGACCTGGAGAAGGTCCTCTACTTCGAGGAGTATGTGGTGGTGGATCCAGGGAAGACCCCGCTGTCCTTGAAGCAGCTTCTGACCGAGGATCAGTACCGCCGCGCCCAGGAGGAGTATGGGGACGGATTCAAGGCGGGGATGGGTGCAGGGGCCATCCGGGAGCTGCTGAGGAAAATAAGCGTTCGGGAGCTGGCCGAAAGCCTCCGCGCCCAGATGCTGGAAGAGACGTCCCAGCAAAATCGCAAGAAGATCACCAAGCGGCTGCGGATCGTGGAGGCCTTCATCAACTCCGGCAATAAGCCGGAATGGATGATCTTGGAGATGATCCCGGTCCTGCCGCCGGAGCTCCGGCCGCTGGTCCCACTCGACGGGGGGCGCTTTGCCACGTCGGATCTGAACGACCTCTATCGGCGGGTGATCAATCGGAACAACCGGCTGAGGCGCCTCATTGAGTTGAGGGCGCCTGAAATCATCATCCGCAACGAGAAGCGGATGCTGCAGGAGGCGGTGGACGCCCTTTTCGATAATGGCCGGCGCGGCCGCGCGCTGAAGGGACAGAACAACCGGCCGCTGAAGTCCCTCTCCGATATGTTGAAAGGGAAGCAGGGTCGCTTCCGCCAGAACCTGCTCGGGAAGCGGGTGGACTACTCGGGTCGATCGGTGATCGTGGTGGGTCCCGAGCTGAAGCTGCACCAGTGCGGCCTACCAAAAAAGATGGCCCTCGAGCTGTTCAAACCCTTTATTTTCAAGAAGCTCCTAAAGGACAACGAACATGTGACCACCATCAAGAGCGCCAAGAAGCTGGTGGAAAAGGGCAAGCCCGAGGTGTGGGATGCGCTGGACGAGGTGATCCGCGAGCACCCGGTCCTCCTGAACCGTGCCCCGACCTTGCATCGCCTGGGCGTGCAGGCCTTTGAACCTGTCCTGGTGGAAGGGGAGGCGATCAAGATCCATCCCCTGGTATGCGCCGCCTTCAATGCCGACTTCGATGGTGACCAGATGGCAGTCCATGTCCCCCTGTCTCCGGAGGCCCAGCTCGAGGCCTCGGTCCTGATGCTCGCTCCCTATAATATCCTCTCCCCCGCGAATGGCGCCCCGATCGCCTCGCCCAGTCAGGACATCGTGCTTGGCTGCTACTACCTCACGCGGGGGAGGGTCGGCGAAAAGGGCGAGGGTCATGTGTGCTCCGATCTGGATGAGGTCAGGGCGGCCTACGACGCCGAAGAGGTCGGGCTTCTGGCTTCGATCAAGGTCCGAATCAACGGTGAAATGATCGAGACCACCGTCGGGCGCTGCATCTTCAATGAACACTTGCCCGAGACGCTCCGCTTCATCAATCAAGAGATGAACCGACGGGAGCTGACCCGCCTCGTCGCTCAATGCCACTACCTGCTCGGGAATGCGGAAACCGTGAAGCTCCTGGACAACCTGAAAGATCTGGGATTCAGGTACGCGACCCTCGCCGGCATCTCGATCGGCATCGACGACATGCATATCCCTTCCACAAAGAGCAAGTTGATCGATGGGGCCAACAGGGAAATCATCAAGATCGAAAAAGAGTATCAAGACGGCCTGATCACCAAAGGCGAGCGCTACAACAAGATCATCGACATCTGGACCCACGTGACCGAGCGAGTGTCGGACGAGATGTTCCGAGAGATCGAGGCGGAGGAGAAGGGAGAATTTAACCCCGTCTTCATGATGGCCGACTCTGGGGCCAGGGGCAGCCGGCAGCAGATCAGGCAGTTGGCGGGCATGCGCGGGTTGATGGCCAAGCCTTCAGGAGAGATCATCGAGACGCCCATCACCGCCAATTTTCGGGAAGGCCTCACCGTCCTCCAATATTTCATCTCAACCCACGGCGCGCGGAAAGGTTTAGCGGATACGGCGTTGAAAACGGCTGATTCCGGCTATCTGACGCGCCGGCTGGTGGACGTGGCCCAGGATGTCATCGTGACCGAGGTGGATTGCGGGACGCCCAATGGCATCTGGGTCACCCCGCTTATCGAAGGGGGCGAGATCATCCAGCCCCTGCGTGACCGCATCCTCGGTCGGATCGTGCTGGACGAAGTCCTTGACCCATTCACCGGGGAGGTGCTGGTACAAGCCAATCAAGAGATCGTGGAGGTGCTGGCCAGCAAGATCGAGAATGCCGGCATTGACCGGATCAAGATTCGTTCTGTCCTCACCTGCGAGGCGCGGCGGGGGATCTGCGTCAAGTGCTACGGCCGCAACCTTGCCACCGGCAGGCTGGTGGAACTGGGAGAGGCGAGCGGTGTCTTGGCGGCGCAGTCAATCGGCGAGCCCGGGACACAGCTCACCATGCGGACCTTCCATATCGGCGGCACGGCGAGCCGTGCCGTTGAGCAGAGCACCCTCGAATGCAAGGGGGCGGGGGTTGTCAAGTTCACGAACCTGCGCACGGTCAAGATCCCTCAGGGCGACCAGGTGGTCATGAACCGGAATGGCGCCATGAGCATCATCGACGAGAGGGGCCGCAAGAAGGAAAGCTACCCCGCCGTCTATGGCGCTCGCCTCAAGGTAGAGGACGGCAAGGCGGTGAAGGCCGGGCAGATTCTGATGGAGTGGGATCCCTTCACGACTGCGATCTTGGCGGAACAAGCCGGGAAAGTGCACTTCCGGGATGTCATCGACGGGGTGACCATCCGCGAGGAAGTCGACGAAGTGACCGGCTTGTCACAGCGCGTGGTGGTGGAGCACGGGCGTGAAGATCTGCAACCCCGGATCTCGATTAAGGACGAGCACGGGGCCACGGTCTTTCGCTGCCTCCTACCTGTCAGCGCCCATCTGATGGTGAACGAGGGCCAGATGGTATCGGCCGGGGATATCCTTTCGAAAATCCCGCGAGAGACGATGAAGACCAAAGACATCACTGGTGGGCTCCCGCGGGTGGCAGAGCTTTTCGAAGCGCGCAGGCCGAAGGACGCCGCGGTCATCTCCGAGATCGACGGCCGAGTGGAGTTCGGCGGGACGGTGAAGGGGATGCGCAAGCTGATCATCCGGAATGAGAACGGCGAGGCCAAAGAGTACCTGATACCACGGAGCAAGCATATCAATGTCTTGGAGGGAGATGAGGTCAAGGCCGGCGAGCCCCTCATGGATGGCCCCATTAATCCCCATGACATCTTGGATGTGTTGGGAGAGCAGGAGCTGCAGAAGTACCTGGTGAATGAGATTCAGGAGGTCTATCGACTCCAGGGCGTGCAGATTAACGACAAGCACATCGAGGTGATCGTCAGGCAGATGTTAAAGCGAGTGCGGATCGAGACGGTGGGTGACGCCAATTTCTTGGTCGGTGAGCACGTGGATAAGGTCCTCTTCCTCGAAGAGAACCAGCGTGTCATGGCCCCCGGAGGGACGCCGGCCTCTGCAAAGCCGCTCCTCCTGGGGATTACCAAGGCCTCTCTTTCCACCGATAGCTTCATCTCCGCCGCTTCCTTTCAGGAGACCACCAAGGTCTTGACCGAGGCAGCCATCAACGGGGCCAGAGATGAGCTGCGCGGCCTGAAAGAGAACGTCATCATGGGACGGCTCATCCCCGCTGGAACAGGGATGAAGTGGTATCGGGAGACGGCCATCTCCACGCCGGAAGTGATCCCGCCGAAGGAGGTGCCTGCGGCGTTGAAGCGGCACACCGGCGAAGGGCTGGATGAGGTCGGGGCGTCGCTTGATGCTTAAAAAAGCTTGACAAAACGTAACCATTTACTAAAATAGGAAGGTTTCGACGACCAAAGGAGTACAGCGTGCCCACCATCCAGCAGTTAGTTCGTAAGGGCCGAGCTGCGGCCGCCAGGAAGGTCAAGACGCCGGCGTTGCAGGGATGTCCCCAGCGACGTGGCGTGTGCGTTCGCGTCTATACGACCACACCGAAGAAGCCGAATTCTGCCCTTCGGAAGGTGGCCAGGGTGCGGCTGACGAATGGGATCGAAGTGACGACATACATCCCAGGAGTCGGTCACAATCTGCAGGAGCACTCCATCGTCCTGATCAGGGGAGGCCGCGTCAAAGACCTGCCAGGCGTTCGCTACCATGTGATCCGCGGTGCCCTCGACACTGCGGGGGTCCAGGATCGCAAACAGGGGCGATCCCTTTACGGCGCCAAGAGACCGAAAGCCGGTTAGCGACCTTCGGCACTTGAGGGAATTGGTTCTTTACGAACCTGGCCTGAGGTGCCGATTTTGATTTTTTAGCGGCATCTGTGGCCTGTGGGTGGGGGGGAAGTGAATGCCCAGACGAAAGGTGGCTGAGAAACGAGACGTGTTACCCGATCCGCTCTATGGCAATCGTTTGGTGGCGAAGTTTGTCAACTCGATGATGAACCAGGGCAAGAAGAGCGTGGCCGAATCGATCCTCTACAGGTCGATGAAAATCATAGAGGATCGTGCCAAGACCGATCCGCTGCGGATGTTCAAGCAAGCGGTGGACAACGTCAAGCCGGTCCTAGAGGTCAAGTCACGTCGGGTGGGCGGCGCGACCTACCAAGTTCCTGTTGAGGTCCGGGCGGATCGCCGAACCTCGCTGGCCTTCCGATGGATCATCGGCTTCTCCAGGAAGAGGACCGAGAAGACGATGGCTGAACGGCTCGCTGCAGAGCTTATCGAGGCCGCCAATAACCGCGGCAACTCGGTGAAGAAGAAGGAAGACACCCATAAAATGGCCGAGGCGAACAAGGCGTTCGCCCATTATCGCTGGTGAAAAACCGTTCCGCGTTCCGTGTTCCGGGTTCCAAGTTGGCGAGCCACCTTTGGGATTCTGAACCTGGAATTCGGAACTTGGAACTGCGAAGCTGAACTTGGAATTTGGAACACTGACATGGCTGAACAATATCCCATAGAGAAGGTCCGGAACATCGGGATCATGGCGCATATCGACGCCGGGAAGACGACCACGACCGAGCGGATCCTCTACTACACCGGCAAGACCTATAAGATCGGCGAGGTTGATGAGGGATCCACTGAGATGGACTGGATGGAGCAGGAGCGCGAGCGGGGGATTACGATTACCTCCGCCACCACCACCTGCTTGTGGCGGGACCATCGGATCAACATCATTGATACCCCTGGCCACGTCGATTTCACTGTGGAGGTCGAGCGTTCGCTTCGCGTGCTGGACGGCGCCGTCGCCATCTTCGACGCAGTGGCAGGGGTGGAGCCCCAGTCCGAGACGGTGTGGCGCCAGGCGGACAAGTACGGGGTTCCCCGGATCGCGTTCGTCAATAAGATGGATCGCACGGGTGCTGATTTCGACCGTTGTGTGCGGATGATCGCTGAGCGCTTGGGGGCCAACCCCGCGGTCCTGCAGCTTCCCATTGGCAAGGAAGATCGGTTCGAAGGGGTTGTGGACCTGGTTCGGATGAAGGCGGTGATCTGGGACGAAGAGAGCTTGGGGGCGAGCTATAGGGAGGGGGAGGTTCCAGAGGCGATGCGGTCACGCGTTCAGGAGGCTCGTGAACGGTTGCTTGAGACCATCGCTGAAGCGGACGAGCTATTTCTCTCCCGATACGTGGATGGGGTTGCGGTTGGTCCGGAGGAGATCAAAGCCGCCATCCGGAGTGCCGCGCTCAAGCTGCTTCTGGTCCCTGTACTGGCTGGCGCCTCGTTCAAGAACAAGGGGGTTCAGCTGTTGCTCGATGCGGTTGTGGACTATCTCCCGTCCCCCGCCGACCTGCCGCCTGTCGAGGGGATCGATACCCGCACCGGGAAACCCGCGGTTCGGTCGGCCAAGTCAACCGAGCCTTTCTCTGCATTGGCGTTCAAGATCATGACGGATCCCTACGTGGGACAACTTGCGTTCTTTAGGGTGTATTCCGGGACCCTGACATCGGGCACCCACGTCTACGACTCCACCCGTGACAACCGGGAGCGAGTCGGGCGGCTGCTCCGCATGCATGCGAACAAGCGCGAGGAAATTAAAGAGGTCTCCGCGGGCGATATCGCGGCCGCGGTGGGGCTGAAAGGGACGAGGACGGGCGACACCCTCTGTGACGAGGCCCACCCGATTGTCCTTGAATCCATCGTGTTCCCTGAGCCGGTGATCGCCGTGGCCATCGAACCGAAGACGAAGGAAGGGCAGGATCGTTTGTCCGCCGGTCTGGTAGCGTTGGCCAATGAGGATCCGACCTTCCGGGCTCGTACCGATGAGGAGACAGGGCAGACGATCATCTCCGGGATGGGGGAGTTGCACCTGGAGATCATCGTTGACCGCCTCCTGCGGGAGTTCAGGGTCGAGGCCAATGTCGGCAAACCGGAGGTGGCGTATCGCGAGAGCCTGACCTCTCCCTCAGAGGCCGAGGGCCGCTTTGTGCGACAGACGGGTGGTCGCGGGCAATACGGGCATGCCTGGATCAGGGTGGAGCCCGCTCCTCCTGGGTCGGGAATCGAGTTCGCCAACAAGATCGTTGGCGGCGTGATTCCCAAGGAGTACATCTCGGCGGTGGAGAAAGGGGTCCGAGAGGCCACGCAAACCGGGGTTCTGGCAGGCTACCCCGTGGTCGATGTCAAGGTCACCCTCTTTGACGGGTCGTATCATGAGGTGGACTCCTCGGAAATGTCGTTCAAGATCGCCGGCTCTATGGCCTTCAAGGAAGCGGCGAGGCGCGCGAAACCAGTTCTGCTGGAGCCGATCATGCAGGTGGACGTTGTGACCCCGGAAGAATTCCTTGGGGAGGTCATCGGCGATTTGAACTCGCGTCGTGGACGGGTGCTGGGGATTGAGGCGAGGCCCGCGGTCCAAGTGATCCGAGCGGAGGTGTCGCTGTCCGAGATGTTCGGTTATGCCACTGACCTGCGCTCAGCGACCCAGGGCAGGGCCACTCACACGATGCAGTTCTCCCGGTATGACGCTGTCCCCTCGAACATCGCGGAAGAGATCGTCACTCGCATGGGTGGGCGCGTCGGCGGGCGATAGTCGGGTTCGGGCTGCGTCTGTAGTATGTAAAGGAGTTGTCTTATGGCCAAGGCCAAATTCGAGCGCACCAAAGAGCACATGAACATCGGGACCATCGGGCACATCGACCACGGCAAGACGACCCTGACCGCGGCGATCACGAAGGTCCTGCACGCGGCGAACCCGAAGGTCCAGTTCGTCCCCTTCGACCAGATCGACAAGGCGCCGGAGGAGAAGGAGCGGGGCATCACCATCAACATCGCCCACGTCGAGTACGAGACGGCCAAGCGCCACTACGCCCACGTCGACTGCCCCGGCCACGCCGACTACATCAAGAACATGATCACCGGCGCCGCCCAGATGGACGGGGCGATCCTGGTCGTCGCCGCCTCCGAGGGCCCCATGCCCCAGACCCGGGAGCACATCCTCCTCGCCCGCCAGGTCAACGTCCCCTACCTCGTCGTCTTCCTGAACAAGGTGGACCTGATGGACGACCCCGAGCTGATCGAGCTCGTCGAGCTCGAGGTCCGCGAGCTCCTCACGACCTACAACTTCCCCGGCGACGAGATCCCGATCGTCCGGGGCAGCGCCCTGAAGGCCCTGGAGAGCGGCAGCGGCGACCGCAACGACCCCAACGCGAAGGCCATCTTCGCGCTCATGGACGCGGTGGACAGCTACTTCCCCACGCCGGTCCGGGTCCTCGACAAGCCGTTCCTCATGCCGATCGAGGACGTCTTCTCGATCTCCGGCCGGGGGACCGTCGTGACCGGCCGCGTCGAGCGGGGGATCATCAAGGTGGGCGACGAGGTGGAGCTCATCGGCATCCGGGAGACCCAGCGGACCGTCGTGACCGGGGTGGAGATGTTCCGCAAGCTCCTCGACCAGGGCCAGGCGGGCGACAACGTCGGCCTCCTGCTGCGGGGGACCAAGCGCGAGGAGGTGGAGCGGGGCCAGGTGGTCGGGAAGCCCGGCTCCATCACCCCCCACACCCGCTTCAAGGCCGAGGCCTACGTCCTCACGAAGGAGGAGGGGGGCCGGCACACCCCCTTCTTCAACGGCTACCGGCCCCAGTTCTACTTCCGGACTACCGACGTGACCGGCGTCTGCACGCTCCCGGCGGGGACCGAGATGGTCATGCCCGGCGACAACGTCGCCCTCAGCGTCGAGCTCATCCAGCCGATCGCCATGGAGAAGGAACTCCGCTTCGCCATCCGCGAGGGGGGCCGGACGGTCGGGGCCGGGGTGGTGAGCGAGGTGGTGGAGTAGGGGGCGTG
>JBGPUH010000023.1:0-16189 GCA_041491025.1 Methylomirabilis sp. (SeqCode) | reverse complement strand
CCGCGCTGCCTGCTGCTGTCTTGACAGACCCGGCAGATCGGTGTAACGTTCCTTTCGTCGCCACAAGAGGGGAGATTGACCATGGGCGTGTCCAAGGCAGAACCGCCACCAAAGGTCGGAGAAGGAAAGGCCAAGGTTCCGAAAGGAATCTGGATCAAGTGCGACGGTTGCAAGGACATCCTCTATAAGGGCGAGGTCGAGCGAAATAATCACGTCTGCCCAAAGTGCCAGCGCCATTTCCGCATCGGTTCCCGTGAGTGGATGCGGATTCTGCTTGACCCAGACACCTTCCAGGAGATGGATGCCCGGCTCCGGCCGCTCGATCCTCTCGGGTTCATTGATTCCAAGGCGTACCCCGAGCGCGTGAAAGCGGCGAAGAAAGACACCGGATTAGAGGATGCCATAACGACAGGGGTCGGGACCATCGGCGCGCACCCAGTGGTCATCGGCGCCATGGAGTTCTTCTTCATGGGTGGGAGCATGGCCTCTGTCGTAGGGGAAAAGATCACCCGGGCGGTCGAACGGGCCATCACCTCCCGCTCGCCGGTGATTCTGGTCTCGTGCACGGGCGGCGCCCGGATGCAGGAGGGGGTCCTCTCTCTGATGCAGATGGCGAAGACCAGCGCAGCCCTTGCACGGCTCGGGCGCGCCGGTATTCCGTACATTTCCCTCCTCGCCGATCCGACGACGGGGGGAGTCACGGCCAGCTTCTCGATGCTGGGAGACATCATCATCGCCGAGCCAAAAGCCCTTATCGGTTTCGCCGGGCCACGGGTCATCCAGGACACGATCCGCCAGGCGTTGCCCCCGGGTTTTCAGCGGGCCGAGTTCCTGCAGGCGCATGGATTCGTGGACCTCATCGTCGATCGAAGGCAGCTCCGCGAGGTCCTCACCAAGCTGCTCGCGTTTTTCGCGGAAGGCGACCGCCGGTCCGCTTAAGATGGTCCATTCGCCACCAGCACGCTCCTTGGCATTCCCTGTAACCTGGCGAAACTGGAAAACGGATGGAGTAGCGAATCTTTCCGCCATTAGGGCTGGCACACTGGCGAGAAGGACGGCTCGACTGACCCTGATGTCGGTGTTAACGCTGGGAATGGGCGTCGGCTTCGCGCTGCGGGCGGTCCCTGCCGTCGCCGGTCCCGGAGTCGCCATGGCGGCGAACGACGACGTCGAAATGGTATCCGTCCCGGCCGGCGAATTCATCATGGGCTCAGACGACCCGAAGGCCGACGACAACGAGAAGCCGGCTTCGAAGGTCTTCGTCGGGGCACTTCAGATCGACACATTCGAGGTAACGAACGCCCGCTACCTCCGCTGCATCGAGGCGGGTGCCTGCACGCGGCCGCTCGGGCGCGGATACGAGGATTCCACAAAGGCCGGTCTCCCGGTGACGATTATCAGTTGGCAGCAGGCAGTGGCGTACTGCCGATGGGCAGGCAAGCGCTTGCCGACCGAGGCTGAATGGGAAAAGGCGGCCCGGGGCGTCGATGGCCGCCAATACCCATGGGGCAACAGCTTCGAAGCTGACCGGGCAAACGTCGGGTATACCGCCGGAACCATCCCCGTTGGAAGTTTTCGCAAGGGAGCATCGCCCTACGGAGCGATGGATATGGCGGGCAATGTTTGGGAATGGACGTCGTCCCTTTACAAGCCGTATCCCTATGACCCGAACGACGGTCGGGAAGATCTCGACGCCAGAGGCAGTCGCGTGGAGCGAGGCGGAAGTTGGTACCACCCGCCATGGAATGCCCGGACAACCCGCCGGACTGCAGCGGGTCATATCTACCGGCGCATCAGTGACCTTGGATTCCGCTGCGCCAAGTAAGTCGATCTCCTCGCTGGCGCTGTGGCACGCGGGAGAGCCGTCTCAGTCGCCGAGTGGCCTCTGACTGCATGACTAACGCGAGCCTTATGTGACCTATTCCCAAGCAATCGCCTACCTCTACGGACTCCAGCGGTTCGGCGTCAAGCTGGGGCTCGAAAACGTCCACCGCCTACTGCAAGCCGTGAGTGATCCTCACCGTCGTTTTCCCTCGATCCTGATCGGCGGGACGAACGGCAAGGGGTCTACCGCCGCATTTCTTTCCTCGATTCTCCAGGCCGCCGGCTACCGGGTCGGGTTATACACCTCCCCGCATCTCCTGGAGTTCACGGAACGGGTGCGGGTGGATGGCCAAGCCATTTCCGAGGCAGACGTCGTCCGTCTCACCGACGAACTCAGCTCAGTCGTCGCCAACCTCTTTCCACTCCCTGACACGTCGCACCGCGTACCTGGCACCACGCACCTGGCACCTGGCACTGTGTCCCACCCCACCTTCTTCGAGGTCACGACCGCTCTCGCCTTCCTGCACTTCCTCCGCAGCGGGGTGGATTACGCGGTTGTGGAGGTAGGACTGGGCGGCCGGTTCGATGCCACCAACATCCTCGACCCCGAGGTCGCGGTCATCACCAATATCGCCTTGGAACATGAGGACTATCTGGGAAAGACCCTTGGGGCCATCGCCGCAGAAAAGGCGGGGATCGTGAAACAGGGGGGGCGAGTCGTCACTGCCGCCGATGCACCCGAGGCCCTCGCCGTCATCGCCGAGGTGTGTCGAATTCGGGGCGCGAGCCTCCTCGATGTCCGCGCGACGTGCGACTGGGAGATCAGCGGATCCGACCTGTCGGGGCAGCGATTCATCGTGGCCCAGGCAGGGCACCAGACCGAAGCCTTCTGCATCCGCCTGCTCGGCCGCCATCAGGTCACCAATGCCGTGACCGCCCTCGCCGTGGCCCGGCTGCTCAGGGCGCGAGGGGCTGCCATTCCGGAGAGCGCGATCCGCGAGGGCCTGAGCCGGACACGATGGCCTGGCCGCCTACAGCTTTTCCCCGGTCAGCCCCTTGTGATTCTGGATGGCGCTCACAACCCGGCAGGTGCCAAGGCCCTGCGGGCCTTTCTCGAGCAACACCGATTTGCTGGCCGCCTGATCCTGGTCTTCGGGGTGCTCCAGGATAAGGACTGGATCGGGATGCTAAAAGAGCTGGGGCCGCTGGCAAAGCGCCTCATCCTCACCCGCCCCGAGAGCGATCGCGCCGCCGACCCCCACGGCCTCGTGGAGGCCGAAGGTCTCTGCCCAAAGCTTGAGATCCTGGAGGATGTGGCAGAGGCGATCGTGCTGGCCAGGGCTGTGGCCGATCCCGAGGATGCCGTTGTGGTCACCGGCTCTCTCTTCATCATCTCAGCAGCCCTTCGGGCACTCGGAGTGCGAGAGGCCCTGCTGTGAGGTGGCGGGCTTGCACCAGGTGGCCTGCCCTGATCCTTACCGCCGGACTCTTCGCTCTCACAACTGATCCCGGCCGAGAGGCCCGCGCGGAATCGGGCGGCATCCTGGCAGGTCTCGTCATGTCCAGCGACGAGGCGACGGTGGAAGGTGCGGTGGTGGCCCTGGAGGGGATCGGGAGCGTGACGTCCGACGTTGCTGGCGGCTTCGTGTTTCGTGACGTGCCGACGGGCAACTACCGCTTGACTGTCAGCAAGCAAGGATTCCCTCATGAGACCCGCTTGATTCTCGTGCAGGCCGGGCGTCTGAACAAAGTTCGGATCGCCTTGGCAGGTGCGGCCCCCATCCCGCCTCCACAGGCTCCCATCGGTGTTCCGATCGTGAGACAGGGGGCAGCGATCCTGGTGGGCGGTCGCGTGAATGCTCAGGTGGACACGCTCTTCCTTGTCGATACCGGGGCCACCCTCTGTGTCCTGACCAGGGTCACGGCGGAGCGTCTCGGTCTCACCTCGAGCCCGGTCTCGAGCGTCGTCACGGTCCACACGGCTTCGGGATCCATCGAGGCGCCCCTCATTCTGCTCGATCTGATCCAAATAGGCGCGGCGGAGGCCAGAAGCGTCGAGGCGATCATTCACGATGTGCCGGGTTTCCCTTCCGAGGTGGGCGGCATTCTCGGCCTCAGCTTCCTCAAGCGGTTCACGGTCGAGATCGATCCGGCACGGGGAGTGCTGGTGCTGAGCCGGTAACGGTGGGGCCATCGAGGGGGCCGGAAATCGCTTTTGCACCGAAGAGAGGGTGTGATACTATCGAGCTGCCGCCTGGCGGCAGCGCCTTCATGGGTCCAGATTGAAGGCGGTCATACGAACGAAGCGTCCGCGACGCGAAGCCTCTTCGATTTATCTGATGAGGGAGGGTTTCAGGAAGTGAAAGAGTTGTGTGCGGTGATCCTGGCCGCTGGCCAGGGGATCAGGATGCGCTCGAAGCTCCCCAAGGTGCTCCATCCGGTGGCCGGCCTGCCGATGATCGCCTATGTCGTACAGGCGTGCCGTGCCGTCCGGGCGAAACGAACACTGGTGATCGTCGGGTACCAGGCCGAGCGGGTGCAAGAGGCGCTGGCGGGCGAGGAGGTCGAATTCGTTCTGCAGCGACAGCAGCACGGGACCGGTCACGCGCTTCTGCAGACACAGGAGGCGCTCTCTGGCTTCGACGGCGATCTCCTGGTCCTCTCGGGTGACACCCCCCTGCTGACGCCAGCGACCCTCGATGACCTTGTGCGGGCCCACCGACAAGGACAGGCGCAGGTGACCGTCCTCACTGCACAGATGCGCGAGCCAGCCGGCTACGGGCGGATAGTCCGATCCGACACAGGGGACCTGCTCAAGATCGTCGAGGAGCTGGAGGCCACCCCTCAGGAGCGGCAGCTCCACGAAATCAACGCCGGCCTCTATTGCTTTGACGCGGCTCCCCTCTTCGCCGCCCTGCAAGCGATCCGTCCTTCCGCGGTCAAGGGTGAGTTGTACCTGCCGGACGTCGTGGCCCTGCTCCGGGAGGGCGGGGGGCGCGTGCAGGCCCACCGCGCCTCGGACCCGGAGGAGGTGTACGGGGTCAACACCCGCGCCGAGCTGGCCGCTGTCCATCGCCTCCTCTGGCGCAGGAGCGCCGAACGACTCCTCGATGAAGGGGTCACCCTCCTCGATCCCGAGTGCACCTACATCGGCTCCTTCGTCCGGATCGGCCCCGATTCGATCCTCTACCCCAACGTCACCCTCGAAGGGCGGACCGTGATCGGGGAAGGGACGACGATCCATGCGGGCTGTCGGATTCGCGATGCAAAGATCGGCGATGGGACCCTGATCCGGGACGGATGCATCATCCAGGAGAGCGAGATCGGTGATGGGTGCCAGGTCGGGCCCTACGCGCACATCCGACCCCAGGCGACGCTGAGGCGGAACGCCAAGGTCGGCAATTTCGTGGAGGTCAAGAAGTCGGTCATCGGCGAGGGCTCGAAGGTCCCGCACCTGAGCTACATCGGTGACACCAGCATGGGGGAGCGGGTCAACATCGGTGCCGGGACCATCACCTGCAACTATGATGGCTTCACCAAGCACCGGACCGTGATCGAGGATGACGTCTTCGTGGGCAGCAACACCAGCCTGGTGGCGCCCGTCTCGGTGGGGCGGGGTGCCATCATCGCCGCAGGGTCGACCATCACCGAGGACGTGCCGGCCAACGCGCTGGCGTTCGGTCGGGCGCAGCAGATGAATAAGGCCGGCCGCGCGACCCACGTGCGCGCCAAACAGCAGCAGAAGAGGTAGGGCGATGTGCGGGATCGTGGGGTACGTCGGGCAGAAGAAGGTGGTCCCAATCCTCCTGGAGGGGCTGAAGCGACTGGAATACCGGGGCTATGATTCGGCCGGCCTGGCCATCCTCCAGCAGGACCGGGTGGTCATCTATCGAAGCGTCGGCAAGATCAAGGAGTTGGAGAACGCGTTGTGGGGTCGCGACTTCTCCGGAGAGGTCGGTCTTGGGCACACGCGCTGGGCCACCCACGGGCGGCCCACCGAAGAGAACGCCCATCCCCACACCGATTGCACGGGCGATGTCGTCGTGGTGCATAACGGCATCATCGAAAACTATCTCCCCCTGAAAGAGAAACTCCAGCATGAGGGACACCACTTCAAGTCGGAGACCGACACCGAGGTGGTGGCGCACCTTATCGAAGAGCAGCTTCGGGAAACGCCAGACCTGGAGGTCGCCGTGCGCCGCGCCCTGGCCAGCGTGGCGGGCACCTACGCGCTCGGCATCCTCTGGCGTGGCGACCCGCATCGGCTGGTGGCGGCCAGAAATGGGAGCCCGCTGGTGGTGGGGCTGGGGGACGGGGAGTTCTTCATCGCCTCTGACGTGCCCGCTATCCTCTCCCACACCCGCAACGTTCTCTTCCTGGATGACGAGGAGGTCGTCGTCCTCTCCCGTGATGGCGTGAGCGTCACCACGTTAGCTGGAGAACCGGTGGAAAAGAAGGTCCAGAAGATCCTCTGGACGCCGATCATGGCCGAGAAGGGTGGCTACAAGCACTTCATGCTCAAGGAGATCTACGAGCAGCCACGGGCGCTCCGCGACACCATTCGCGGCCGCTTCTCGTTGGACACCGGCCAACTCTACCTGGATGGATTGGAGTCGCTCCGCGACACGCTTCCAACGATCAAGCGGATCGTCCTGGTCGCCTGCGGGACCTCCTGGCATGCGGGGCTGGTGGGCAAGTTCCTCCTCGAGGAGCTCGTCCGAATCCCGACCGAGGTGGACTACGGATCCGAGTTCCGATACCGCGACCCGATCCTGGACGAGCAGACGCTCATCGTGACGATCAGTCAGTCCGGCGAAACCCTGGACACGTTGGTGTCCATGCGCGAAGCGCGTCGGCGCGGCTGCAAGTCGCTTGCGATCTGCAACGTGGTGGGCTCCACACTCAGTCGTGAAAGCGACGGCGTCCTGTACACCCACGCCGGCCCGGAGATCGGCGTCGCCTCGACCAAAGCCTTTACCTCCCAGCTTGCTGCCCTCTATCTGCTTGCCCTGGCCCTGGGCCGGGCCAGGGGCCGCATCGATGGGGCGAGGGCGCAGGAGTTGCTTGGCGAGCTGGTCAAGCTGCCGCAGCAGATGGAGCAAGTCCTCCGCCTGGACCCGGAGCTGGAACAACTGGCCGCGCGCTTCTACACCGCGTCGAATTTCCTCTACCTGGGTCGCGGCATCAATTACCCCATCGCCCTGGAGGGTGCCCTGAAGCTGAAGGAGATCTCGTACATCCACGCCGAAGGCTACCCCGCCGGCGAGATGAAGCACGGTCCCATCGCCCTGATCACCGAAGAGATGCCGGTGGTCTTCCTCGCCCCCAAGGACAAGACCTACGAGAAGGTCTTCGGGAATATCGAGGAGGTCAAAACGCGAAGCGGCATCGTCATCGCTGTCTCCGATGAAGCCGATCCTCGCCTGATGGCCAAAGTCGACCATCTGGTGCGCATCCCTCACACCTCCGCCCACCTGATGCCCCTGCTCCTCGTCGTTCCCCTCCAACTCCTCGCCTACCATATCGGCGTCAGGAAGGGGTGCGACGTTGACCAGCCCCGCAACCTCGCCAAGAGCGTGACAGTCGAATAAAAGCGTTCCGAGCTCCAGGTTCCAAGTTTTGGGTGCCAGGTGAGATTCTAAGCTATTTGGCTGAGCTTGGAGAACATCGTGAAAAGGCGGTCAGGGGAGCTGTTTATGGAGCGGGAGTTCATGGCCGTATGTAAGAAGCGCGGACGCTGGTACACTGCCTGGGCAGACGAGATCCCAGGTGTGAACACCCTTTCTCTTTGACAGTCGCCTTTCCTGTGCCTATAATCCGCTCTAAGGAGAAACCTCGATGTCCAAGGCACTGAAAGCACTGGAGAAAGGTGGTCTCGTCCATCTGGAACGCTTGGCCTCTATCCTTCGGGGACTAACCCCCCCAGAGCTGGAGACCCTAGAGCTGCTCCTTGATCCCCAGGCGGGGACAACGATCCGGCGCGCCCTCAAAGAGCTGGACCGGGACGAAGGCATCCCCCTTGAGAAGTGGTGAGCCTTTTGCCGTAGTCCTTGCCCCCTCTGCTCACCGCCTTTACAAGAAATTCGACTCTGCCCTTCAGGAACGGATCAAGGAAGAAGCCCAGAAGGTTGCCCGATCGCCTTATAGCGCGCTAGAACTCCATTCTCCCTTCCAAGACCTACGCTCTCATCACTTCCACTTTCGCAAAGCAGAGTATCGGATCGCCTACCGCATCCGACAGGATAAGCGACAAGTTGAGATAGTTTTGGTGAAGAGCCGGGAACGCTTCTATGAAGTTCTCGCGCGGCTCGTCCAGCAACACTAGCGCCACACGAACTGTCGCTTGCTAACTATCTGCTCTTCTGGGAACGCGGCACCTCATCGCGGCAGCGCCGCCTGAACTGTCAAGGAGCACTAACGCTTCCCCCCCCACCCCCCCCTGAAGCGATGCCAAGCGGAAAAAGGTCCAGGCGGGATATGGGGAGTTGAGTCTAAAGGTTCCAATATCATCTCCGACCGACACTGCGGTCCCACGCTGGGGACGCCTGTGAACGGGGGGTTTTTCTTTGACAAGACTCCCCTGCCCGATTACAGTTGAAGCGTATTCGCTGACAAATGGAGAAACGTCCCAAAGTGAGACTTGACGGGATCTTAGCCGATCTGAATCCTAGACAGGAAGAGGCGGTCCTGCACACCGAGGGACCACTCCTGGTCCTGGCAGGAGCCGGCTCGGGCAAGACTCGGGTGATCACCAGACGGATCGCCTACCTGATCGGTAGCTGCGGGGTCCCGCCCTGGAACATCCTGGCCGTCACCTTTACGAACAAGGCGGCGGACGAGATGAAGCGGCGGGTGGCGGAGCTTCTGCAGCCGGCCCACCGGGAGCCCGGTCCGGGAGATGGCCTGAGAGTCTGGGTCGGGACATTCCACTCCACCTGCGTTCGGATTCTCCGGAAGCACGGAGGGGCCCTGGGCCTCAGGAGCTCGTTCGTCATCTATGACGAGGGCGATCAGATCAGTCTGATGCGGGACTGCCTTCGGGCAATTGGCTTGTCCGAGCGCGCGCTGAAACCTCGGGCCGTCCTCTCCCGCATCAGCCGCGCCAAGAACGATCTGCTCTCCCCGGAGGAATATGCGCTGGTCGCCAACGATCACATGGAGGAGCGGACCGCCAGGTTGTACCGCATGTACCAGGAGCGGCTGGAGGGGTTTCAGGCCCTTGACTTCGATGATCTGCTGATGGGGACGGTGCGCCTCTTCGAGCGGCATCCCGACGTGCTGGCTGCGTATCAAGGCTTCTGGCGCTACATCCTGGTGGACGAGTACCAGGACACGAACCACGCCCAGTACCGCTTGATCCACCTGCTGGCCAACACACACGGGAATCTCTGTGTAGTGGGTGACGACGACCAATCGATCTATAAGTGGCGCGGTGCCGACCTGAACAACATCCTGGACTTCGAGCGGGACCATCCCGGTTGCGCCGTGATCCGGCTGGAGCAGAACTACCGATCCACCCAGCGGATTCTCGACGGCGCGGGGGGCGTGGTGGCCCACAATATCGGCCGGAAGGGGAAGACCCTGTGGACCGAGAACGAGGCGGGAGAGCCGATCGTCCTGTACCATGCCCTCGACGAATCGGATGAGGCCCTGTTTGGGGTCGGGACGATCCGAAGCCAGGTGGCGGAGGAGGGGTCACGCTACGACGACTACGCCATCTTCTACCGGACGAACGCCCAATCGCGAGTCTTGGAGGAGGCGTTGCGGCAGGGATTGATCCCGTACGTCATTGTGGGCGGGCTTCGCTTCTACGAGCGGAAGGAGATCAAGGACCTCTTGGCGTATGTGAGGTGGGTCGTCAACCCCGCCGATATCGTCAGTTTCAAGCGGATCGTCAACGCGCCGCCGCGCGGGATCGGGCCCGCGACGGTGGCCAGGCTCGAACTGCTGGCGATCCAGGACAAGACCACGATCTGGGAGGCCTGCCAGCGGGCCGTCGTGGAGAAGCGCCTTGCCCCCAAGCAACGGGCGGCATTGGAGGGGCTGCTCCGACTCATGGAAGACGCTCGGGCGAGATCTGCAGTCATCCCGCTTCCGGAGTTGATCGCGGAACTGATTACCGCCTCCGGGTATGCCGAAGAGCTTCAGGCTGAGGGGACGCCAGAGGCGAAAAGCCGCCTGGAGAACCTGAAGGAGTTGGTGACGGCCGCCCAGGAGTTCGCAGAACGCCATGAGGAGACAAGCCTCCAGGCGTTCCTCGATTCTGTCGCCCTGCTCTCCGACATCGACGAGTACGCCGAAGGCCGTGGCGCGGTGACGCTCATGACGCTCCATATGGCCAAGGGTCTGGAGTTCCCAACGGTCTTCATGGCCGGGATGGAAGAAGGGATCTTTCCCCACGCCTACGCCATGGCTGATGACAGGGAGTTGGAAGAGGAGCGCCGACTGTGTTACGTCGGCATGACCAGAGCCAAGCGGCGGCTCTACCTGACGTCGGCTCGACAGCGGCGGCTCTACGGCAACAAGAGTTTTAACCTGCCGTCGCGGTTCCTGGACGAAATCCCACCGGAACTGCTGGAGGTCCGAGATCGGTGGGCAAGCCCAGGTCATAGAGGGTTGCACACAGACGAAGAGAGCCTGCCTGTTGGTACGGGCGACCCGGCGGGTCGCCCGTACACGGCGGGTCGCCCCTACGACGGCGACGAACCGTTTGTCGATCGCCTCTTCCCCGGAGCCCGCGTCCGGCATCCCGACTTTGGGATCGGGGTGATCCGGGAACGGAGCGGCAGCGGGGACGACCTGAAAGTGGTCGTGAAGTTCAACGGCGTCGGCGAAAAGAAGCTTCTCATGAAATACGCCCAGCTCGAACAGGGATAGGGAGAAAGCCTGCCATGAAGATCACGATGAAGGAAGTCGAACATGTGGCGCGGCTGGCCCGGTTGGAGTTAACCGGCGAGGAGAAAGAGCGGATGCGGGCGCAACTCGACTCGATCTTGACTTACATCGACAAGCTGAACGAGCTGGACACGTCCGCCGTCGAGCCGACTTCCCACGTGCTGCCGATGATGAACGTCTTCCGGGACGACGAGGTCCGGCCCTCCCTCTCGCAGGAGGAGACCCTGGCCAATGCGCCCGATC
This sequence comes from Methylomirabilis sp. (SeqCode), assembly GCA_041491025.1. Taxonomy (GTDB): domain Bacteria; phylum Methylomirabilota; class Methylomirabilia; order Methylomirabilales; family Methylomirabilaceae; genus Methylomirabilis. Next base: position 5,227 of record JBGPUH010000023.1, on the reverse strand, counting down.
GGCAGGATCTTTTCTTCCGCGTCCCGCGGATCCTGGAGTGACCGGGTGGACCTCTGCCGACTCACCATCCACGAACTGCACGAACTTCTCCGGAAGCACGAGGTCAGCTCGACCGAAATCGTCCGTTCGTACCTCGATCAGATCATGCAGCGCGACGGGAAGGTCCGGGCATACATGACCCTGACCGAGGAGGCGGCCCTCGAGCAGGCCGGGGCCGTTGATCGGCAGCTCGCCGCAGGCCGCGTTCTCCCGCCGCTGGCGGGCATTCCGTTGGCGATCAAGGACGTCCTCTGTACGAAAGGTGTGCGGACTTCCTGCTCCTCGAAGATCCTGGAACCTTACGTGCCGCCGTACGATGCCACGGTCATCCGGCGCCTCAAGGCGGAAGAGGCGGTGTTCCTGGGTAAGACGAACATGGACGAGTTTGCCATGGGCTCCTCTACCGAGAACTCCGCCTTTTTCAAGACGCGGAATCCCTGGGCGCTCGACTGCGTTCCAGGCGGCAGTTCCGGTGGCTCTGCCGCCGCGGTGGCGGCCGACCTCTGCGCGGCTGCGCTCGGTAGTGACACAGGAGGCTCGATCCGGCAGCCGGCGAGTTTCTGCGGCATTGCGGGCCTGAAACCGACCTACGGCCGCGTCTCCCGATATGGGCTGGTGGCCTTTGCGTCATCGCTCGACCAGATCGGGCCCCTGGCGAAAGATGTTCGCGATTGCGCCCTGCTGCTCCAGGCGATCGCGGGGCATGACTCGTGCGATTCGACCTCAGCGAACCTTCCCGTTCCGAATTATTCGGCCGCGCTCGCCGGTGACGTTCGAGGGGTGCGGATCGGCATCCCCGACGAATATTTTGTCGAGGGAATGGACCCCGAGGTCGAGGCGGCGATCTGGACGGCGATCCGGACGCTCGAAGAGCTGGGAGGGAAGCAGGAAAAGGTCTCCCTTCCCCACACCCCCTATGCCGTGGCGACCTACTACCTTGTGGCGACGGCCGAGGCCAGTAGCAACCTGGCCCGCTATGACGGCGTCAAATACGGGTTCCGCATTTCGAAGCCCGCTGATTTGCTGGAGATGTACCAAAAGACCCGAAGGGAGGGATTCGGCCCGGAGGTCAGGCGCCGGATCATGCTCGGGACCTACGCGCTGTCGGCCGGCTACTACGACGCCTATTACCTCAAAGCGCAGAAAGTACGGACGTTGATTCGGCGAGACTTCGAGCGGGCCTTCGAGCGGTGTGAGGTGATCGCCACCCCCACCTCGCCGACCCCGCCATTCACGTTCGGGGAGAAGACCGAGGATCCGCTCCAGATGTACCTCTCGGATATCTTCACGATCTCGGTCAACCTGGCAGGCCTTCCGGCCATCTCTATCCCGTGCGGGTTCACCAAGGCCGGGCTGCCAATCGGGCTGCAACTCATCGGCAAGCCATTCGACGAGGCAACGATCCTGAAGGTGGCGCATGCCTATGAGCAGGCGACAGACTGGCACCGTCGCAAGCCACTTCTGTGACACCATGCGGACCGCCATGAAGCCACTTGGACTTGCTCTTGCCTTGGCCATCAGCCTGCTGCCATGTCCGGCCTCGGCCGGCAACAAGGATCTGGTGATCGTCCGCTCCGAGCGATGGATCGACACCATCAAGGGCACGCTAAAGAACGTCAGCAGTGATCGAGCTGAGGAGGTCGTCGTTGTGGTCCGCTTCTTCGGCGATGCGGGCAGCCCCGCTAAGCCCTACCGCTCCAGACCAGCTCGCGCTCACGACGTGGGGCAGCAGACGGTCAGGGTCATGGCACTTGATCCCGGACAGGAAACACCATTCGAACTGGAGATCGCCGAGAAATTTCGCAAGGCCACCTCGTTCAAGTTCGAGCCTCATGCCATCTGGCACAAGGGACGTGGTTCCCGTTCCCCCAGGCGGTAGCACAATGCTCTATTTTGCCTACGGATCGAACATGGAGCGGGTGCAGTTGAAGCGGCTTTGCCCGAAAGCCAGATTCGTGGCCGCGGCGGTCCTCCCGGATCATGAGCTGGTCTTCTCCGGCAAATCGCGGATGTGGGGCGGCGGGATCGCCGACATCCGAGACCTGCCAGGGAAGAAAGTCGAGGGGGTCGTATGGGAGATCAGCGAGGCCGAACGGGAGGCGTTGGACGAGTACGAGGGCTACCCAGATCTCTACGTCAGACAGGATGTCCAGGTGCGAACCGCCTCAGGCAAGGTGGTCACGGCTTTCGCCTACGTGATGGCCAACCCGGGCCGCGAGTTGCCCCCTTCGAAGCAATATAAGCGGCTGTTGGTCAGCGGCGCCGAGGAACACGATCTGTCCGAGGAATACATCGCCTTTCTTGAGTCGATCCGCCCTGCGACGTCGTAGACCTTACAGGAGCAGACGCGTGTCCACGACAACCACGTACGAGGCCGTCATCGGGCTGGAGATTCACGCCCAGCTCCTGACCCGGTCGAAGATCTTTTGCGGCTGCAGCGCCGCCTTCGGCACCATGCCGAATAGCCAGGCCTGTCCGGTGTGCCTGGGCATGCCGGGCGTCCTTCCGGTCCTGAACAAGCGGGTGGTGGAATTCGCCATGAAAACCGCGGTCGCTCTGGGGTGCGAAATCGCTGAGTGGTGCCGTTTCGCCCGGAAAAACTATTTCTACCCCGACATGCCGAAGAACTACCAGATCTCTCAGTACGAACTTCCGCTGGCCCGACAGGGGACGATTGAATTCCCGGTGGATGGGGTCACGAAGCGCGTCCGCATCCATCGCGTTCACCTGGAAGAGGATGTCGGGAAGCTCCTGCATGCCGGCACGTTTCAGGCTGCCGATTACAGCCTCGTGGATTTCAATCGAAGCGGCGTCCCGTTGATGGAGATCGTCAGCGAGCCCGACATCCGCAGCCCCGAGGAGGCGGCAGAATACGTGCGCACGATACGGGCGATCCTGGTCTACCTGGAGGTCTGCGACGGGAATATGGAAGAAGGGAGCCTGCGCTGCGATGCCAATGTCTCCGTGAGGCAATCCGGGACGGAGGAGCTGGGGGTCAAGGCCGAGGTGAAAAATATGAACTCCTTCAAGCACATCCAGAAGGCCCTCGCCTATGAGATCCAGCGGCAAATCCGGGTCATCGAGGAAGGCGGGCGGATCGTCCAGGAGACCCGGCTGTGGGACGCGGACCAGGAGCTGACGTTCCCGATGCGGAGCAAGGAGTACGCTCACGACTACCGCTACTTCCCAGAGCCAGACCTGGTTCCACTGACCATCTCGAAGGAATGGATCGACGAGGTCCGTTCGACGCTGCCCGAGCTGCCGCGGGAGCGTCGCGCCCGGTTTGTTCGGGAGTATGGCATCCCGGACTACGACGCCGCGGTGCTCACCAGTTCCAAATCCTTGGCCAGCTATTACGAGAAGCTGCTCAAGGCCTTCCCGGAGCCCAAGACCGCCAGCAACTGGGTGATGGTCGAGCTCTTGGGTCAGTTGAACAAAGAGGGCCGAGAGATCACCGAGAGCCCGATCCCGCCGGGGGAGCTCGCCGCACTTCTCACGCTGCTCCAGGGCGGGACAATCAGCGGCAAGATCGCCAAGATGGTGTTCGAGGAGATGTACCGAACCGGGAAGTCGGCACAGACCATCGTCAAGGAGCAAGGATTGACACAGATATCCGACCAGGACGAGCTGCTCCGGATCGTTGAGGCGGTGCTGGAGCAGCACCCTGCGCCGGTGGCTGACTATCGGAAGGGGAAGGTACAAAGCCTCACCTTCCTGGTGGGCGCGGTGATGAAAGCCAGCCGGGGCAAGGCCAACCCGAAGGCGGTCAATGAGCTCCTTCGCGCCCGCCTCGAAGGGAAAGCGCCTAAAGGGGCCGGATAACGTGACACAGCGCTGGCGGAGGCTATTGCTCGGATCGCTTCTGGCCCTGGGCGGGCTCGTGGCCCTACTCCTTGCTGCCCCACTCCTCCTGAACACTGAGCGGTATCGAGGGATGCTGGCCGAGCGGGCCAGTCGCCTGCTGAACCGGGAGGTGACGGCAAAGAGTTTGCGGGTTCATCTTTTGCCGAGGCCGGGCGCGACAGTCCGAGGGCTGACAGTGGCCGACCGGGCTCCCTGGTCCGGATCATTCATCGAGGCGGAGGGCTTCGATGTGAGCCTGAAGCTCCTCCCGCTCCTCAGGGGGGAGCTGCAGATCAGGAAGATTCGCATTGACCGTCCTCGGATCCGGCTCGCCAGGGGATCGGATGGCTGGAACCTTGAAGATTTGATCTGGCCAGCCGCACGGCCCCCCTCGGCAGAACTGCGGCGCCCCGAGGCAACAAAGGCGGTCAGAGGACAGCCTGCCCTGCCGGGCTTGGTGGCGGGGGCGCTGTCCATTCGCGACGGCACCCTCCTCTTCGAGAGCCCCACACAGGACAATGCTCCGGGGAGGCTGGAGATCCGGGACCTGAACGTGGAGGTCCCGGCACCGCATCCCTCCAGGCCGCTTCATCTCCATGCGAGCGGGCGTCTGCCCGGCGAGGCGCCCGGCTCCTTCGACCTCACCGGGAGTATTCGAGTGGAGGAAGGAGATCGCCTGCCGATCGAGGCGACACTGAAGGTGCATGGATTCGAAGCGGCGCAATTGGCGTCGTACGTCGGCCTATCAGGGGCTTCCGCCTCGGCGGTCAGTGGGACCATCGATCTGGAGGGGAAGGTGAAAGGTGAGTGGCCGCGCATCGATGTGCAGGCCGATCTTGACCTGCAACAGGTGGGCATGGCGCTCGGAAAGGAAACCGGCAAAGCGCCAGGCGAAAAGGCGTGGCTACGGGCGAAGGGGCGGTGGGATGGCAACACATTCGACATGCCTGAGGCGAGCCTACATTGGAAGGGTCAGACCGTGACTGGCCGCCTTACCTTCGCGAACGTAAAGGCGCCGAGAATTCGCTTTGAGGTGAAAGCTCCGGAACTTGCCCTCGAACCCTTGCTCGCAATAGCGGCCGGGTTGGGATCTGGTGCTGGCCGCTCCAGCGCACCCCGCACCCCGCACCCCACCGAAGGCGCCACTCACACCGATCGGTTTGCCGGGGTACAAGTTCAGGGACGACTGCAAGCTGGTGCGCTCCACTTGGGCGGCTTAGTGCTGAACCCCGCCGAGGGGGAGCTTCACTATGCCGGAGGGCTCCTGACCATTCGCCGACTCAAAGGCGGCTTTTATGGCGGGACACTGTCAGGCGAGGTCGTACATGACGGGCGAGGGCAACTG
>JBGPUH010000022.1:0-16213 GCA_041491025.1 Methylomirabilis sp. (SeqCode) | reverse complement strand
TCATCCTACCCCTCGCAAGTTGCTTACGGGGTCCTCGCCCTAGCCCTCATCGCCGTGAGCCTCCGCGGAACAAGGACAGAACAGAAAGGGCTCGACGCTGCGGTCGCCGAGGTGCTCCTGCTGTTCGGGGCCTTTGTCACCTTCGCCCATACCATTCACCCCTGGTATCTGCTCTGGGTGCTCCCCTTCCTCGCGATCCGGCCAAGCGCCTGCTGGCTCTATCTGTCTGGGGCGATCGCACTCTCTTACATCACATACACTGACGACCACCTGCGCATGCCCTTGTGGGCCAGCCTCCTCGAATACGCCCCCTTCTACCTCCTTGCGCTCTTGGCCATTCCGACCGAGAAGCTCCGACAGCTCAGGTCGGGCCTGATCGGTCGATTGGCCAGCAAACGGACACGATGACTCCTCTCCTCTTGGCCGCGGCGACCCTCTGGCAAGCGCTTGATGGGGTCACGTGCTTGGATGAGAACGTCCGCCCCTCATCCCCGCCTTTGCTCGTCTGAGCTTGTCGAAGGCTCCCCTAAAGGGAGAAGGAAAGGTTGAGGGGGAGGGATGGCCCGAAGGACCCGTAACCAGAAGGGATCCTCCTTGAACGCTTTTCTCGCAAGGAAGAGGAACAGGCGCGCTAGGGGGTGTCGTTGAAGAAACGGCAGGAATTAAGAGTCGGTTTACGAGAGTTGATGCAGGATAAGATCGGCCACCTCTGAGAGGTCCCGCGCTTTGACGCAGTCAACATGCCCCCACAGGCCGGCAGGATCGAGAAGGATGGCATCCAGGCCGGCTGCCTTCGACCCTACGACATCAATGGAGTAGAGGTCGCCGACATACACAGCCTCTGCGGGTTTGACCTTCGCTAGTTCGAGCGCCATCTGAAAGATCTTCGGGTCCGGTTTCTCCACCCCGACAACCCGAGAGTCCAAGACGAACCGGAAATACGATGCTAATCCGTGCATTGTGACGATCTGCTCGATGGTGCCACTCGAGTTGGAGATCATTCCGACCTCCAGGCCTCGGCGCCGCAACGTCTCCAGCACAGCAGGGGCCTGGGGATTCGGCTGGTTCCAGAGGTTATGCTCACGGTTGTACTCGGCGATCCGCCGAAAGGCGCGCTCCGCGCCTGCCCCCCACTCCACCCCCAAGTCCTCGCAGACAAACCGCATGTAGGTCTGAAAGATGTTCGGGGACTCAGTGGAATGTCTCTGCGCCAGGATCGGATCGAGCCGTACCCTCGCCCGATACTCGGCCCCCCGCACCCGAGCCTCCTCGAACTCGAACCCCTCCGCGGCGAGCGCCTCGACGACAACGGCATAATTGATCAGAACAACGGTGTTCCCGGCATCAAACAGGACCGCCTTCAGCGGCATCAGCCTCCCCTTCGGATACGCGTGAAATGATTCAACCGCGTATATCGCCCGATCCAACCTCTGTCAAGGCATCGATGCACGCTCGGCGGATTGAATTGTCCCTTCAATTAGCTTGCCTCCGCGAAGTATGTGCTAGGGGAACAACCGCTGTTGGATCGTCTGGAACTCGGGCGAGGCGGCGAACTGGGTGAGGAGTTGGTCCCGGGTCGTCCCCTGGGTGAGCAATGTCACGAAGCTCGCGATGCCCGCCGCATCGGGGACGCGATTCAGAAAAACCCGGTAGAGGAGCGCCACGAACTCGGCGTTGGTCGTCTGGCGAGCCTGGAACTCGGGCGACGCAAGGAACTGCTGGATCGTGGGGAGGATCGTTCGCGTCTGCCGGAGTTGGCTCACGAAGAACGGCAGCCCCAACGGGTCAGGACCTCGGCCAAGAATTCGAACATAGAGCGTTGTTACAAAGGCGGTAATAGGATCAGGGGGCTGCACGAAGCCAGCCTGGCCGGTGAACTCCTGCGAATCCAAGAAAATGTCAAGGAGGTTATCACGAGTCAACCGGCCTCCCTGGAGGGCGGTCATGAAAGCATCGAAGCCTTCGGGGTCCGGCTCCCGGTTTAGGAGCGCTTGGTAGAGGATGGTCAGAACTTGGGCGTTGGAATTATTGCGGTCGAGGAATTCCTTGGAGCTAAAAAAGGCGAAGACCGTACGGACGACCGAGCCGTCCAACTGGATTTGCCCCACCCAGCCCTCAACCACATCAGGCTCCGGCTCACGCCCCAGGACCCGTTCGTAGAGGCGTGTGACGAAGGAGGCCGCCGCGATGGCATCGAAGAACCTTCCGGCCTCATACGCGCCGATATCACAGGCAGCCCCTTGCGGGCGAGCGGCGCCGCGCTGGTCGGTGCCCGGTGGCGGACAATCCGAGCCGGCGGCGTCGATGGCCGGGCTGCCAGGGAGTAGCGCGTGGGTCGGCGTCGGGCCGCCATTGTTCTGAAGGGGGCCGAGCTTTGGGTCGGTGTTACTGAGGTCGCCTGGGCCGTTCAAGGTGCAGGTGGAACCGCTGTCCAGGTTGTGCCCTAACGAGGCGATGATCCCGTCCCCGCTGCAGTTTGGGCCGGCGAGGCTGTTCGCCACGATGGTGTTCTTGAGGTGGGTGACGCTGATGCCCGCGCCGAAGATTTTCGTGTCAACACCAAGGATGCCGCCGCCGGTGTTGTCACTGATCGTTGCGTTGGTCAGGGTGATGCTGCCGACAAGGTTTGCGATCCCGCCACCGGACTCAGCCGTGTTGCCGCTGACCGTGCTGTTGACCAAGCTATGGGTACCTGCGCCGTTGAGAAAACCGCCCCCGCTCTGGGCCGTATTGTTGCTGATGGTGACATTGGTCAGACTGGCGGTCCCATTGCCGCCGGTGAGCATCCCACCACCACCGTTACCTGCCATGTTGCCGGTGATCGTAACATTCGTCAGGCTCAGGACGCCTTGGTTGGAAATCCCGGCGCCTCCCGAGAAGCTGCTCCCGCTGGTGCAGCTCGCCGTGTTCCCGCTCACGGTGCTGCTCGTGAGGGTGAGGGTGCCACCGTTGCTGAAGCCGCCGCCCTCGGCGACGCAGTCGCCGCTCCCACTGCTGGTGCAGCTCGCCGTGTTCCCGCTCACGGTGCTGCTCGTGAGGGTGAGGGTGCCGTCGTTATGGAGGCCGCCGCCCTCGGCGACGCAGGAGCCGCTCCCGCTGTTGGTGCAGCTCACCGCGCCGCCCGTGATCGTCACCCCCCAGATCGTCGCCGTCACCCCTGCGGTGATCGTGATGACCCTCCTGTTCGCCCCCGTGGCGTCGAGGATCGTGCTCCCGGCCCCCTCCCCGGTGAGCGTGAGATTTTGGTTGATCACGAGGGGGAAGGTCTCGCCGAGGGGGAGGTTGTAGGTACCGGCCGCGACCGAGATGATGTCGCCGGAGACCGCTTGCATGAGGGCATGCGTGATCGTCTTACAGGGAGAGCCTGGGGCGAGGCAGGCGTTGCTGCTGTCGTTTCCGGTCGTGGCGATGAAGCGGGTCCAGGCCCCCGCGGGGCGCGCGAGCCCCACGGTGAGCGCGAGGACTGCGACCCCGGCAGCCAGGAGCTCCTGCCACGGTGCCCCCTTGAGCCTCCCGATGCGCGTCATCCAGTTCTCCTCTCCGTCACGGTCGCCTCGCGCCCTCACTACCGTCCTCGTATCACCCTACCGTATCCGTGTCAAGCGAAACGTGACGCGACCGGACATCTTGACGTGCTAAGAACAGCGCTTTGCTGATGTCTTTTTTGGGGAGCTGTACTCCCGGGATGGCAGTGTAGGTTACATCACTACTCTGCACTCAGGAGGGTCACCATTACGGGGGTGTAATCTACACTTGGGGCTCGCCGGATTCCTGACCCCTACGGGAACAACTGGTGCTGGATCGCCTGGAACTCGGGCGAGGCGGCGAACTCCGCCAGAAGCTGGTCGCGGGTCGCGGTGCCCTGGGTGAGACGGTTCGCATAGAATGCCAGGCCCCCTGCATCAGCCACACGGCCCAGGCAGACCCGGTACAGGAGGGTCACGAACTCGGTATTGGGTGTATTGCGCCCCAAGAACTCGGGCGAGGCGAGGAAGAGCTGCACCGTGGGCAGGATATTCTGGGTCTGCTGGAGCTGGGTCACGAAGGCCTGCAGGCCGGCCTGGTCCGGACCCCGGCCGAGGATTCGGACGTAGAGGGTGATGACGAAAGCGGTCACCGGGTCCAGGGGCGGCAGGAGGGTCGCCATCGTGGTGAACTCTGACGAGTCGAGGAAGATGTCGAGAAGATTGTCCCGGGTCAGACGCCTGGCCTGAAGATCGCCCAAAAAGGCGTCGAGGCTGGAGGTGTCCGGTTCCCTGTTCAGCAAGGCTCGGTACAGGATCGTCAGGAACTGCTCGTCGGAGGTGTGCCGATTCAGGAATTCGGCAGCATGGAAGAAGGCGAGCACGGCCGCGGCAAGGGAGCCATCTTGCCGGATCTGCTGGACCCAGCCTTCCACGGCGCCCGGCTCGGGGCCGCGACCGAGCACCTGCTGGTAGAGCCGGGTGACGAAGGCGCCGGGCACAGCCGGATCGAAGGAGCCCACCCGTTCATACGCCCCGATATCACAGGCGGTCCCCTGGGGCCGGGCGACGCCCCGCTGGTCGGTGGGGGGACATCCGACACTATCCCCGGCGTCGATAGCCGGGCTGCCGGGGAGCAGTGCCTGTGTCGGCGTCGGGCCGCCGTTGTTTTGCAGCGGGCCGAGCAGCGGGTCGGTGTTGCTGAGGTCCCCTGGCCCCGCGAAGTGGCACGTAGTGCCGATCTCGACGTTGTGGCCAAGGGAGGTCAGGGTTCCCATACAGTTCCTGGTGCTATTCGCCACGATCGTGTTTCGGAGCGTCACAGACCCTTCAGGGTAGTTGACGATGCCATCGGCCGTTGTTGTTGTAGTGGACGGGTTGGAAACGAGATTACTGCTGATGGTGCCATTGGTGATGCTGAGCACGCCCCCGTTCGAGATGCCGCCACCGTAACCGTATTCACTACGGTTGCCGCTCACGGTGACATTCGTGAGGGTGATAATTCCGCCATTGCCGATGCCGCCAGCGCCGAAGCTGCCACTGTTGCCGCTCACGGTGACATTGGTGAGGGTCATGGTCCCGCTGTTGCCGATGCCGCCAGCGCCTCCGATGTTACCGTTGCCGCTCACGGTGACATTGGTGAGGGTCATGCTGCCGCGGTTGTCGATGCCGCCAGTGCCGCTGGACAGGCCAGGACCTTCGTCGCTACCGTGGTTGCCACTCACGGTCACATTGGTCAGAGTCGCGGACGCTCCCACCTCATTGAAGATGCCGCCCACTCCCCCACCGTTGCCGCTCACGGTGACATCGGTGAGGGTCATGGTCCCGCGGTTGGAGATGCCGCCAGCGCCGTCGACGCCCCCGTTACCGCTCACGGTGACATTGGTGAGGGTCATGCTCCCGCTGTTGGAGATGCCCTCTCCGCCGTCGTTGTCGTTGATGCTGACGTCGTTAAGCAGGAGAGGCCCAGAGTCGTTGTAGATGCCCCCACCCGAGGTAATACCATGAGTAAACACGATCGCTTTCCCGTTACGGATCGTCAAGTGGGAGATGGTGACAGCGGCGCTGGATATCCCTAACATCAGCCCGGCGCTCCCGCTGCCGTCGATAACCGTAATGCCGGCGCCCGCGCCCTGGAGGCTCATATCTCTGCCAATTCCCACTTGCCCAATCAGTCTGATGGTCCCCGACGGGATCACGATCGTGTCGCCAGGGGCGGCAGCATTGATCAAGGTGCGCAGTTGACCGGGCGCCCCGCTATCGCCGAGGTCAGTCACCGTGAGGATCGCGGCGACAGCGGGGCGAGGAAACAGCATCGCGAGGGCCACGAAGACCGTCAGCAGGACTGCTGTACGCTCGATCTTCCAGGACATCGCTCTACCCTTCTATCTTCAGACCAACTCACTTGAATCCGCTTGTCCAGAGTCTACGTGAATAAGGCTGCACATGTCAAATTGTGCCAAGAAGCCCTGCCCAAGGAGGGCGCAGCAAGCAGCGCTCCTGCAAACATGAATCGGTCGCTCGTAATGACTACATAGGACTATTTTCTGCCGCTTGCCGGCCTGCCACTTGCTTGACAGACATGGTTAGGCCGGGCTATGGTAAGGCAATCAGCTAGGCCGACTATGTGAGGCCACTTGCAAGAGGAGGAAACCCCAATGAAGCTCAAGGGGAAGAAAATCGCGATCCTGGCGGAGAATATGTACCAGGAGATGGAGCTGTGGGTCCCGTACTACCAGCTCAAGGAGGAAGGCGCCGAGATCAAGGTGGTCGGGACCGGCGCAAAGGCCTACACCAGCAAGATGGGATATCCAGTGAACGCCGATGTCTCGGCCGAAGAGGTCAAGGCGGGCGACTTTGACGCCGTCATCATCCCAGGCGGCTACGCGCCGGACCTGATGCGGCGCTCGGAAGCGATGGTCAAGCTGGTGAAGGACGCCTTCCAGAGCGGCAAGGTCGTGGCCGCCATCTGTCACGCCGGCTGGATGCTCTGTTCGGCAGGGGTGCTCAAGGGAAAAACCGCCACCGGCTTCCACTCGATCAAAGACGACTTGGTGAACGCCGGAGCGCGCTACGTCGATCAAGAGGTGGTCGTGGACGGCAACCTCATCACGTCGAGAGAACCGAAAGACCTGCCAGCCTTCTGCCGCGAGATTATCAAGGCCCTGGAGAAGGCGAGCTGACCAGAAGGGCAAGCGGTTACTCATATCGACGCGGTCTGTCAGTCAACGAGGTTTGACAGCACGGTCAGGCCTTGGTATGATACCCTGCAAGTCCTAAGCAGCCTCAGCATGAGATACACGCGCCGAAAGCGCCGAGAGGGAGATCGAGATTGATGACGGTTGAAAAGCTGATCCTGGCCAAGCCGAGAGGGTTTTGCGCCGGGGTGGATCGTGCCATCGATGTGGTGAAGATCGCCCTGGATCTGTACGACGAGCCGGTCTATGTCCGGAAGGAGATCGTTCACAACCGCCACGTCGTGGAAGAGCTCCGGCAGAAGGGAGCGATCTTCGTGGACGACCTCGACGAGGTTCCAGACGGCGCGATCGCCATCTTCAGCGCCCACGGGGTGTCACCGGAGGTGCGGGAGCAGGCGGAGTCCAGGGGGCTGAAGGTCATCGATGCCACCTGCCCTCTCGTGACAAAGGTCCATAACGAGGCGATCAAGTTCGCGACGGAAGGCCGCACAATCATCCTTGTGGGTCACGAGGGACACGATGAGGTGATCGGGACAATGGGTGAGGCGCCGGATGCGATCACCTTGATCGGGTCAGAGGAACAGGTGGAAGAACTGGACGTTCCCGATCCCACCAAGGTGGGAGTCATCACGCAGACCACGCTCAGCGTGGATGAGACCACGGGAATCATCGACGCGCTCAAGCGGAAATTCCCCAAACTGGCCTTCCCGCCCAAGGAAGATATCTGTTATGCCACACAGAATCGGCAGACCGCTCTGAAGGAGCTGGCCTCACGGGTTGACCTCATCCTGGCCCTGGGCTCGCAAAACAGCTCGAATTCCAAGCGGCTGATCGAGGTCGCCCAAGGGGTGGGGGTCCAGGCCTACCTGATCGACGACGTCAACGAGATCCAACCAAAGTGGCTTGAGGGGGCACGCGCCATCGGGGTAACGGCAGGAGCCTCGGCCCCTGAGCACCTCGTGCAGGGAGTGGTCAGCTACTTCAAGGAGTTGGGTGTGACCGACATCGAGGAGATCGAGCCGATTAAGGAGGAGGTGAACTTCGGCCTGCCTCAGGAAATCGTTCGAGAGCGCGCCCGCCTCGATGCCCAGCGGTCCGCTCACTCCCCTGCCATAGCGGCTCCCGCATAGTCTGCGAATCGCCCGCGCCAATTATCAGACAACCAATCAAGAGGCAGGTCTGAACGGCCTGCCTTTCGCTTTCCCTCTCCCAGTCATCCGCTTCTCATCTGCAGGTCCAGCAGGACAGCAGGCCAGGGTGGAGCGCCCAGTGTAGTGCGTCTAATGCTTCTTTACATTCATTTCGGAGCCGTCATTCCCGCGAAGCTTGTCCCCGCATGCTTTAAGCGGGGAGCGGGAATCTACCTCAGAAAGACTGGATTCCGGGTCAAGCCCGGAATGACAATCAAAAGAAAGGGACTTCTGACGCACTACACTAGGATGCTCCGTGCTTGCTAAGCTGCCGGAGACAAGTCGGCCATGAGCGAGCCTCGCCGATCAGACACCGCCGGGACCTGGGGTGGATATTTGCCCGTTCCAACGCTTGACACCCGGTGGGGGCCGTGCTAAAAGGGGATGGCCTTTTAGAGGTGTGAGACACAGTGATGACCGACTCTGACAATCTCTCGGCCATATTCACGCCAAAAAGCGTGGCGGTGATCGGCGCCTCCACCAACCCGGAGAAGCTCGGCTTCCAGATCCTCAAGAACATCGGGGACGCGGGCTTCAAGGGGCCGATCTATCCGGTCAATCCCAAGGCGAAGGCGATCCTTGACCTGCCCTGCTACCCGTCGATTGGCGCGGTGGAGGGAGTGCCGGAGTTGGCGGTGATCATCGTCCCGGCCACCGCCGTCCCGGCGACACTGGCCGATTGCGGCGCCAAGGGAGTGAGGGGGGCCATCGTGATCAGCGGGGGCTTCAGCGAGTCGGGGCCGGAGGGCGAGGCGCTCCAGCGCCAGGCCGTCGAGGTCGCCCGCACGCACAAGATCCGGATGGTCGGGCCCAACTGCCAGGGGGTGAACAACCCGTACCACGGCCTGTGTGCCTCCTGGCCGCTGCTGACGATGCGAGGCGCGATCGCCGTCGTGTCGCAGAGCGGCACGGTCGCAGCCGCGCTGATGGACTGGGCCGCCCAGGAGGGGATCGGCGTCTCCGGCTTGGTCAGCATGGGGAATCGCGCCGACGTGGACGAAGCCGATCTCATCGAGCATTTCGACGGCGACCCTCGGACTCGGGCCATTGCCGTCTACATCGAAGGGGTCAAGAACGGTCCGCGATTCCTGGCCGCAGCCCGCCGCGCGCGCAAGCCGATCGTGGTCCTGAAGCCGGGGCGAACCGAGAAGGGCCGGCAGGCGGCCGAATCGCACACGAAATCGCTTGCTGGCCGGGACGAGGTCTACCAGGGCGCCTTCCGACAATTCGGAATCTGCCGGGCCGAGACGCTACACGAACTCTACGATTTCTCCAAGGCGCTGGCCTACCTGAGGCGGCCCACTGGACGGAGGCTTCTGATCGTCACCAGTTCCGGCGGCTGCGGGGTGCTGGCCGCCGACGTCGCCGCGGCCGAGGGGCTGGATGTGGCTCCGCTCCCGGATGCCGTCGCCTCGCAGCTCCGAGCCTCTCTGCCGAGGCACTTCGTCGTGAACAACCCCCTGGACCTGACCGGCGACGCGAATTCCCGGATATACAAGGATGTGCTCGCAGCGGCAAAGGGCGCGTTCGATGTCGCCGCGGTTATCTTCGGCGATCCGATCGTCGGGGCGTCTGAAGTGATCGAGCGCGACCGTCCTGAGCTGGTCATCTACCTCGGCGGAGCCGATGTGGAGCGCGAGGAGGGACGGCTCCTGCATGCCAGGGGTGTTCCCGTGTTCCCCACCCCCGAGCGCGGGATGCGGGCGCTGGCTCAGCTCGTCCGGTTCGGCCGGCCCGTCGAGAAGGCTCGCCCATGACCGCCGAGATCGACCTCACCCGGCATCCGGGACGGCACCTGCTGGAGCCGGAGGCCCTGGCCCTGGTGAAGGAGGCCGGCCTGACGGTGATCGAGCACCGGACCGCCATTTCGGCAGAAGGGGCGATTGCGGCGGCCGGCCAACTCGGCTATCCGGTCGCGTTGAAGCTGGTGTGCCGTGAGATCGTCCACAAGAGCGAGGCCGACGGGGTGCAGCTCGACCTGCGCGACGCGGCGGCGGTCGGCGCGGCCTATCGCCGTATCATGGAGGGGGCAGCGCGCCACCGCCCGGACGCACGGATCGACGGCGTCCTCGTCTGCCGGATGGCGAGGCCGGGTGTCGAGGTGATCCTCGGACTGACGCGGGACCCGCAGTTCGGCCCGGCGCTGATGTTCGGCCTTGGTGGGATCTTCGTGGAACTCTATCGCGACGTTGCGTTCCGCCTCGTGCCGATCTCTGAACATGACGCCAGGGAGATGATCCACGAGATCAAGGGATTTCCCGTGTTGACGGGGGCCAGGGGAAGGCCGCCGCGAGACCTCGACACCCTGACCCGATCCCTCCTCCTCCTCTCCGCTTTGGCCGAATCGCAGCCGCAGATCGACGCGGTGGACTTGAATCCTGTGATCCTCTATGATCACGGGTGCGTGGTTGTGGACGCCAAGGTGTTCCTGACCGACGGCAAAGGTAAGCCATGAAGGCGAGGCGGAGAGCGTAATGCGACAGGTCATGATCATTGCACTCTCATACGGCATCACGCCAGGACTGATGGGGCTGACGATCCTGCTGGCGTGGTGGCTGGCCAAGCGCGGCGAGGCAGAGGAGCACGGGGAGTCACAATGAGGCGTTCGAGGTGGCTTCGGCGAGTTGAGGCGATCCTCTTCCTGGTATTGGCGGGAGCACTTCAAGGGTGCCCGGTGATCCTCCTCGGTGGAGGCGTGGCCGGAGGCGGAGCGGGGGTCGCCTATGCCAAGGGTGAGCAAGAACAGGTCCACGCGGCTCCCTATGACAAGGTCTGGGGGGCCACTCTGAGCGCATTGCGGACCTTGAATATCACCGTCTCGGAAACGGCGAAAGACCAGATCAGCGCCAAGGCAACCGGGACCAAGTCGGACGGGACGTCGGTTGCCGTAAGCGTCTTGCCAGTCACGAAAGAGACGACCTCGGTGCGAATCCGTATCGGGACCTTCGGCGACCGCCCCATCTCCGAGCAGATCCAGGGCGAGATCGCCGTCGTTCTCAAGGAGGCCCGGTGAGTCGACGACCGCTTCTCGTACCCGTGATCTTTTTCACCATGACCGGCTGCGCTTGGATTCATGGCGACGACCGAGCGATCAAAGTCTACCCGCGCCCTGCCAAGGAAACCCTCGTCGCCGTCAACCTGGCGCTCCGGGACCTCAACTTCTTTCCTACCGACGTGGTGCCGACCCATCCGAATCCAATCCCCACCTACTTTACCAGTGCCTACAAGGAGCAGAGCCTGGGAGAACTCGTCTACATCGCTATCCGGGACCTGGGGGGCGGACGGTCTCAGGTGGAGGTCCTCACACAAGGCGATGTGACAGGGGTGTGGACGTGGACCGTTTGGTGGCCATCCCTCATTTTTGAGCAGACCGACCGCCGGCTCCGAACTGCAGAGTTGCGGCAACCAGGACCCATGCCATCATCGCCGCCTTCAAGTGGCCCCCCGACGTACTGATCCGATGCAAGGGATCCTCCTGGCGCGTACCTCCACTCCATATTCCTCAACCGTCTCATGCGCGGGACGGAGGTCGTCACATGACGGGCGCGGGCGCCGTTTCCGTTTCTGTGGAGCGCTACAATGAAATGGGGTATCCCGCGTATTGCACTCGCCGTCCTCCTGTGGCTCGCATCCGCAGGCATCGGTTGGGGCGCTGAATATTCCGCCCCACTCCCCTACGCCCAAATGTACGAGCAGCTTCAGGTCGGCATGGGCTGGCACCAGGCCCACGAGATCACACGCGCTGCGGAGTTGGAACGTGAACCGCCGGATTTCGAGGCCACCGATCTTCTCCGGCTGGATCAGGTCAACCGGCGCTGCCAGGTCCAGCTCCTCCGATTACACTGGTATAAAGGAGAACTTCACTGGGTGGAGTACTTCCAGCTCGATCCTGCGGGAGTCACCTACCAGGAACGAGGCAATCCAGATCCGATTGGAGAGAGATTGGTGAGGCGACTGACCGAGGTCTCGAACCTCTATACCTCCAAGTGGGAGGAGATGATGGCGTCGATCGCCGTGGAAGGATCTCCTGCGCTGCAAGTCAAGGCAAAGCAAACCACGGACGATCTGAAGCGGCGTCTGGAAGAGCTTCGTCGCGAGACCCAGCGATGAAAACGAGGTTGGGGATCGTGGGTACCTTCACGAAGTGGTCCGTGCTTGCCTGTCTGAGCACCTGCACCGCCCTCTTCGCCCCGCCGGCAGCATCTGCCCAGAAGCCCCTGAAAATCGGGGTGGTGAACTTTCAGGAGGTGGCCCTTCAATGCAAGGCCGGCAAGGCGGCCAAGGCGCGGCTAGAGAAAATGGCCGACCAGGTGAAGAAAGAGGTGAGGGGCAAGGAGGAGAAACTCGTCGCCCGCCAGAAGGAGCTTGAGACCGCCGCGTCCCGGCTCACCTCCGCCGAGCGCCAGCACCGCGCCGAGGCGCTGGAGAAGGATGAACTGGTCATTAAACGCCTCATCCAGGATAAGACGGAAGAGCTGAGAAAGGCAGAGGCGGATAGCGTTGTAGAACTCGCCCGTCAGATCGACCCCATCCTCAAGGCATACGCCGCCGAAAAGGGTTTTGACCTGATCCTGGAGTCGCGCCGCCCCGGCCTCATGTATTACGACCAGAAGCTCGACATCACCGCAGAGATCGTCAAGCGATTCGACCGGACGTCGAAGTAACCGCCCCTCGCGTCAGCCCCTCCTACTCCTTCGTTTTGACACAGTGGCCCGCGGTCGTCACGCCAGCAGGACCGCCAGAATCCCCGTCAAGAAGATGCCGTCGAAGGTCCCGGACCCTCCGATCGAGGCCACGGGAGCCCCAAGCCCCTGGATCTTGTCGAGGTTCAAGAGATCCGCTCCGATCAACGTCCCCAAGCTCCCTGCGACATAGGCCAAGGCAGGTGCGGACTGCCGGGACAGCAGAAGAGCGGTGGTATAGTCTCTATGCCTTGAGTGACACAGTCGATCCGAGATCACGCCCACATCAACGAATGGAGATCAGCGCATAGATCCAGAAGAGCGCAATGCTTGCATATACGAGTGGAACAATGAAGGCTCCCCTGAAGAACCCGTATGCTGCCTTCGGCATGGCCGACCACAAACGATAGCCAAGCGCTTTTTCTAATTGACTCGCTCTCTCCTGCAAATGACTCATATAGCGAGCTGCATTTTTCTCGGATACCCAGAAGAAAGCCGTCATCAACAATCCGAATGCCTTTGCCGCGCTCTTCACCAAAAAGGACTGCTGGGGAATAATCCCGAAACCGACCACGGCCAAACCGACGAGGATCGCCAAGAACAATGTCCGCATTCCAAAGCGAAGACCACTGTAGTGTCGTAAGGTCAAGCAGACCTCAGCGTATTCCTGATCGGAATCTTTTGTCATCGATCGATATCCCCTCTCCAATCCGGTTTAATTACGAATCTTTCATCGCCTAGATGGACCTTCTCCCTTGAGGGAGGGTGAGGGTGTCAATCACGTTCGGGAATAAACAGGCTGGATGATCCTGTCCAAGGCCAGGAAGTCACGCATGCGACAAAACAAGTTTCAGTATCTGCAACAGGTGAAACAAAAGCCACATCCCAAGCAACCCAACAACCAACCAAAATAATGCATTCAGAACCTTGTTTGACGTGGGCAACCACGGAAAAGACACACCACCCCCTTCTCCGCTCGACTCCTCACTTCGCTTCATCCACCTACACATACGCAGATACGAAACCTGAGCGGCGATCCCGATAGGTACCCGCCGCCAAGACGACCGCTTACCATCTCTTCGCTGTCTTTCTCAATGAGCCGTAAGTCTCAAATGCCCTTATCATCGCCCTCGCCCTGGCCCTGAAGTCATCGACGGTTCGAAAGGCAGCCGGCCTTGCCTATTAGATCCGAGGCGCTGAGCCGAACACCCCGGGTAATCAGATTTAGACTGAGTTGCGCGAAGGTTATTCCACTATCTCACAACCTACTCTGTTTTGTCCTGTTCTGCAAGCGTGACTCTATATGGCCGCTTGACGACCGAAGTAGGACGTTCTGATGGTAGGTCCGTGCTTTGGGGCTCCCCTCATGGCCCACGCCGCGCGCGACCTCCCATTTGCCCTGTACAGACACTGTCAATCTGTAGTAATTTACTTCTCCATACAGGAACGGGCGGGCAAATTCTGCTGGGCTGGGTGTGCGATGCACCTCCCGAACAAGAAGAGGAAGGAGAATATGATGTGACTGGGAAAAGCTGCGAATCAAGCCTGAGGGTTATGGCCCGCCGGTTCCGCCTGTGGATTGCGGTGGTGGGATTGTCTGGGTGCATCAGGACGATGAAGGAGGTAACTACTTCTGCCCATGATGCTCCCAGAGGCGTAGTATGAGAAGACAAGGGTTCTCAGAAACCCGACGGGGCGATGGAAGACTTGGTTGCAATGAATAGAGACGAGGTCCTGAAGAGAATCAATGCCATTGAGTGGTACCACGTCATAGAGGTCGCGCCGGGTCTGCTGACCCCGGGCCGCTCGAATCCGAAAGCGCTTCTAAGTGTGATGGGCTTTCCGGAGGACTTTACCGGCAAGACCGTCCTCGATATTGGGGCGTATGACGGGTTCTTTACCTTTGAGGCCGAAAAGCGTGGAGCAAAACGGGTCCTTGCGTTGGATCGCCACCCAGCGGATTATAAGGGATTTGCTCTCGCGCGTGAGCTGCTGAATTCAAAAGCCGAGTATGCTATTGGGTCGGTTTATGATCTGTCTCCTGAAACGCATGGCGTCTTCGACGTGGTACTACTCCTTGGTGTGCTGTACCACTTGCGTCATCCTTTGCTAGCCATCGAAAAAATCCATAGCGTGTGCCGAGAGTTGTTCTTCATCGAGTCCAGGATCCTCCCTCGCAAGCTCATCCCACTAGATTGGATACTTGGGTTAGGGAGCACTCCGATCATGCAGTTCTTTCCGACCGATGAGCTGAATAAGGATTACTCCAATTGGTGGTCGCCGAACATTGAATGCTTGCGCTTGATGCTAGAGACCTCTGGGTTTCGCGCAAAGTTAGCCGGTCGTTGGGCTGACCGTGTCGCTTTCAAGGCTTCTCGACTGGACTTCACGCGTCCTCCAGCCTGGTATTGATGGGATATGTCTTGGCATCGAGCAAATAAACGAACTGCATTATGCCCTCCACTATCGGGAGCCTATCATCCCTCAAAACAGGCACGGGATCATATCCGCCCCCCCCTTGACACTTGCCTAGAACACTACGTAATACACTGAAAATGGCCGAAGTCGGTCTGTAAGCCGGATTACAAAATCCGGCGTCCTACCAGTTCAGCACAATCACCTCGCCTTTGCGCAGCCGTGTATGTAGGGCAAGGGTGACGATCAGTCGGCAAATCCGCGTCGAATGCGCCAGAGATCCGCCAGCATCTGCGTCGGGTGGCGCAGCAAGGTCACTTTGCTCTCCGGACCGTTTATCCAGCGCACCGGCGCCTCCTTAATGACATACGCTAACTGCTTCGCGATGACGATGGCCTCGACGTCGAATGGCGGCCGGCCTGAGCCATTAGAGGCGGGGCGGTGAGCCGGACAACCCGGCGAATCAGATTTGGACTGAGTTGCGCGAAGGTTGTTGCGCTATCTCACACCTACTCTGTTTTCCCGCGTTCTACAAGCCCAAGTCTGCAGGGCTGCTTCGTTGTGATGACAGGCCCCGCTTGATCCCCTCTACGCGGTCCGCTCCGCTCGCGGGGCTAGGCCATGCGGCCGCAAGGGTTGTGACGAGGGATAAATAGAATAAAAGGAGCAGTCGGAGCAATTTTGGGTTTTGTTTTCGAGGGGGGCCAGCCAGCAGTACGTTCGGAATAATTTTTTCATGGCGCGTATCTGACCTTCGCAAGGATTCTTACTGGAAATCTGGGATGTTAATCAAATCAGACCTGGTCTGGTTGTAACATTGGTATGCAAAGGTTACATTTTTACCTGGCAATGAGACACCGCCGCCTCGAAAATCCTCGTTGTGGAACCCCACCAAGCCTCTTGAGAATTAACCACTTTCCCAGCACGGACGGCGCGCCTCCGGATGTGGCATAGAGTTTGCCCATCAGTCAGTAAGACCGAAAGGCTATCGCTATTCCGGAATGTCAACGCAGGGCGGCGAGCCTACGGTGCTGTAGATGGAAGCCAAGTCGCTGAATCAATTGGCGTATGCCCACCAGAGGGACATCGGCTCATTCCGCGATTTTGCTCGCATACCGCTCCGACTTGAGTCAATCCCAAAGTTAGTTGAACTTCGCGAAGCCAGCTCCCGGCCATGAGGTTACGCAGCTTGAGATCCACCCAGGTTCACCTCACCTCGCAGGTCGGCTTGAAGGGCGGTCCGCAGGAGCGGCAGTGCCCGGAAC
>JBGPUH010000021.1:0-16234 GCA_041491025.1 Methylomirabilis sp. (SeqCode) | reverse complement strand
CGGGAGGACGTGAAGGCGCTCTACCGGCTGGGCTTTTTCGACGATGTGGCGGTGGACGCCGAGGTCTTCGAAGGGGGCCTGAAGGTCACCTTCATCCTGACCGAAAAACCAACCATCCGGGAGGTGAAGATCCGAGGCAACAAGCAGATCGGCACCGACAAGATCAAAGAGAAGCTCGCGCTCACGGAGGGTGGGGTGTTCAACCCCCAGGCAGTCACCAGCAATGCGGAGAAGGTCCGACTGTTCTACGAGGAGGAGGGGTACTACCAGGCCAAGGTCATCCCTCAGTCGGAAAAGGTGGCGGAGGGGGATGTCTCGGTCGTCTTCCAGATCGATGAAGGGGGGAAGTTTGACATCTCCACGATTCGGATCCTGGGGGCCAAGGAGTTGAACGAGCAGGACATCAAGGAACACATAGCCACCCGTGAGTTGTTCCTTTTCTTCTTCTACGGAACCCTGAAACGGGAAGAGTTGCAGAGAGACCTGGATAGAATCAAGGCCTTCTACCTGGATAACGGCTACCTGGACATCAAGGTGGAGGAGCCCAAGATCCGGGTGATCGAGGCGAAGCGAAAGCTTGAGATCGATTTCCGGGTGGAAGAGGGGGCGCAATACCGGGTGGGAGAGGTCAAGGTCACGGGAAACACCGTGTTTGCGACCGACGAGGTCCTGAAACCGGTTCAGATCGCTAAGCGGGGGGTCTTTAGCCGAGAGGTGCTCCAGCGGGACATCCTGACCCTGACAGACCGATATTCGGAACGCGGCTACCTCTTCGCGGACATCGCCCCGATCATTAACACCGACCGAGCCAGCCATATCGTGGATGTGGGCCTGGAGGTCAGCGAGGGGAAGCAGGTCTTCGTGGAGCGGATCGAGATTTCAGGCAACACCAAGACGCGGGACAAGGTCATCCGACGGGAGATCGCCCTTATCGAGGGCGACCTCTATAACAGCCGCCTGATGGCCCGCAGCCGTCAGAATCTCAACAACCTCGGATACTTCGAAGACGTGAAGGTTGACACCCGACGCGGAACGGCCGAGGATCGCGTTGATATCGACGTGACGTTGAAAGAGAAACCGACCGGCTCCTTTTCCATCGGCGCCGGATTCAGCTCGATCGATGGTGTCCTAGGGGCTGGCTCGATTTCGCAGAACAACTTCCTCGGACTGGGACAGCGGGTCTCGTTCTCGGGCCAGCTCGGCAGCAACGCCAACCGATTCGTCATACGTTTCCAAGATCCCCATATCCTGGATACCGACACCTCGCTCGACGTCTCGCTCTATAACCAGCGGCTTCTCTTCCAGTCGTTCACCGGTTTCGATCAGGATTCCAAGGGTGGGACGCTCGCGCTTGGCCGGCGTCTCTACAAGGAGCTGTTCGGTACCATTTCCTATCGATACGAGCAGGTCCGGATCTTCAATCTTAGTAACACCCTCATTACCAACCCGAACCCGTTGATCAAGGAAGGAACGAGCACGACTGCCAGCGCCGGGTTTGGCCTCTCGATGGACCTCAGGGACAATCGCCGTGATCCGACACGTGGCTTCACCGGCACGGCGACGTACCAGCTCGCCGCGAGCTTCTTTGGCGGGGAGAACGAGTTTAATCGGCTCAGCTTCGATCTGGGTTATTATCACCCACTCTTCTGGAAGTTTGTGGGCCATATTCGGGGAAACCTGATCGTGGTGGAGCCCTTCGGCGGCAAGGAGATACCGGTGCAGGAACGAATCTTCCTCGGCGGCACCAACACCGTCCGCGGCTTTAAGACCTTTACCTTGAGTCCTGTCGATGCTGCTGGAAACCGCATCGGCGGCAACAAGGCGATCTTCTTCAATAACGAGGTGCTGTTCCCGATCTACGATGCGTTGGGGGTCAAAGGGTTGTTCTTTATCGATGCCGGGAACGTGTTCGACGAGAATACCGCTCTTTCTTTCGACCTGCGGTCAACCGCCGGGGGCGGGCTTCGCGTCGGCACCCCCTTCGGACTGGTCCGGGTCGAATGGGGCTTCAAGCTGGACAAACAGCCTGGAGAGGCGAGTAACGCCATCCACTTGACCGTCGGGTCGGTATTTTAGCACAGGGAGGGAACCATTGATGGAGCGATTCACACTCGGTGGGCGATGGTGGCTTGGCGTGGTGGCTGCAGCGGGCATGCTTATGGCTTCTGAGAGCCGGGCTGCGGATTCCCCGGTGAAGGTCGGTTTCGTTGACATGCAAGCAGTCATCGCCCAATCAAAAGAAGGGCTGGCGGCGAGAAACAAAGTGGCGGCCGAGGCCGCAGAGAAACAGAAGGAAATCAGTGCGAAGGAGGCCGAGATCAAGCAGATGGACGCAGAGCTTCAAAAACAGAGCCCCATCTTGAGCGATGCCGCGAAGAAGGAGAGAGAAGAGGATGTCCGTCGCAGGCTGCGCGACCTCAAGCGACTCACCGAGGATTTCAACCGGGACCTGGCCAAACGCGAAGCGGAGCTCGTCAACGATCTGCTCAGGGATGTCACTGCCGTGATCCGGGACTATGGCAAGGAGAAGGGGTACTCGCTCATCCTCGAGAGGGGGCAGGGTGGAGTGATCTACGGCAGCGATCCCGCCGATGTCACAAAAGACATCCTGGAGCGCTACAACGCGCGTTCAAGCAAGAAGTAGCGACGGCGATGCGATTGCGGGAGTTGGCGGAAAAGCTGGGGTGCCGGCTGGTGGGCGACGGAGAGATCGAGGTGCGTGGTCTGGCCCCGATCCAGGAGGCCGGTGAAGGGGATCTGGCCTTTGTAAGCAACCCCCGCGATCTTCCGAAACTGGAGGCGAGCCGGGCATCTGCCGTCATCCTCAGGGAGGAGGGGCCGGGTAGTTCCAAACCGGCGCTCCTGACGAGCGACCCGTATCTGACCTTTGTCCAGGCGCTCCGCCTCTTCCACCCCGCGGAGCTGCCGACCCCTGGCGTTCATCCGTCGAGCATCGTGCGGGACGGGGTGCGCCTGGCAGAGGGGGTTGCCATCGGGGCGCACTCATATATCGAGGAAGGCGCGTCGATCGGCCCAAGAAGCGTCGTCGGCCCCCAGGTCTATATCGGGAGGGGATCTCGCATTGGCGCCGACTGCCACGTCTACCCGCAGGTCATGATCCGGGAAGAAGTCGAGATCGGGGACCGAGTCATCATCCACAGTGGGGCTGTGATCGGTAGTGATGGCTTCGGGTATCTGAGGGACAGGCGAGGAGTTCGTATCAAGATCCCGCAGGTTGGGCGAGTGATCCTTGAAGATGACGTGGAGATCGGCGCCAATGCGACGATCGACCGGGCCACCATGGGAACTACGCGGGTCAAGCGCGGAGTCAAACTCGACAATCTGGTCCAGATCGCGCACAACGTCACGGTGGGAGAAGACACGGTGATCGCAGCCCTGAGCGGGATCTCCGGCAGCACAACAATCGGAGACCGCGTGACACTGGCGGGCCAAGTCGGGGTCGCGGATCATATCGAGATCGGCGACGATGTCACCGTGGGGGCCCAAGCCGGGGTGATAAACGACATCCCTCCGCGGATGGTCTTATGGGGCACACCCGCCGTGCCGCATCTAGAATTCAAGCGGGGTGTCGTCGCGGTGAATCGACTTCCCAGACTCCTGAAGACGCTGCAACGAATGGAAGCCCGCCTGACGGCCCTCGAGGATGCCCTGAGAGAGCGTGAGACCAAGATAGGCCGTTCTGAGCCGTCGCCGGATGGGGGCTTGGGCTGATATGGACATTCGACAGATTCAGGAGATGCTTCCACACCGTTACCCCTTCTTGCTGGTTGACAAGATCCTCGAGATCGAGCCTGGAAAGCGGGTGGTGGGCCTGAAGAATGTGACGATCAACGAGGCCTTTTTTCAGGGTCACTTTCCCGGGCAGCCGATCATGCCGGGTGTCCTCATAATCGAGGCGATGGCTCAAGTCGGAGGGGTTCTTGTGATGCGGACGCTCAACGAAAGCGCCGAAAAGAAGATCTTCTATTTCACTGGCATCGACCGGGCCAAGTTCCGAAAGCCGGTCCTGCCGGGAGATCAGCTCAAGATAGAGGTCGATCTCCTCCAGCTCAGGAGCCGCAACTGCAGAATGCGAGCCCGCGCCTATGTGGAAGGAAAACTGGCCGCGGAGGCCGAGCTGTCGTGCGTGGTCGTTGACCGGGAGTCACCGACTCTGGCTTCTGACGCGGATCCGGCGGTATGAGAGACCCGTCGCACATCCATCCGTCGGCCATTGTCGCGCCCGAGGCAACGTTGGGGCCGGATGTCACTGTTGGCGCGTTCTCGATCATCGGTCCCAGGGTCACGGTGGGTCGCCGGACGACCATCGACTCACACGTCGTTATCGAGGGGATCACAGAGATAGGGGAGGGATGTCAAATTTCCTCTCACGTGGTGTTGGGCGCTCCGCCCCAGATTCTTGAGGACAGGAGTGAGTTGACCCGGCTGGTGATCGGCGACGCGACAGTCATCCGGGAGTTCGCGTCGGTCCATCGCGGCTCGTCAAAGGGCAGAGGTGCCACCCTGCTGGGGAAGCGGAACTACATCATGGCCTATGCCCACATAGCTCACGACTGCGTGCTGGGTGATGACGTCGTGGTAGCCAGCCAAGCCGGGTTGGCTGGCCACGTCGAGGTCGAGGACCGGGCGGTTATCGGTGGGCAAGCTGGAATTCACCAGTTCGTCCGCATCGGAAAGTACGCCATGGTCGGCGCCTGCTCGGCGGCGCTACAGGACATTCCACCCTTCGTTAAGGCCGTGGGTCTTCGCGCTAAATGCTACGGATTGAATACGGTAGGTCTTCGTCGGAATGGGCTTTCCGAAGAAGCGGTTTTTCGCCTGAAGCAAGCCTATCGTTTGATTTTCCTCTCCAACCTCAACACCTCCCAGGCCCTGGAAAGGGTCGCGGCGGAGGTGGAGCCTTGTCCCGAAATCGACCACCTGATTCACTTCATCAAGACCTCGTCGAGAGGAATCGCCCGTTGAGTACAGGTTCCACGTTCCATGTGCCGAGTTCCAGGTTGGTTGTTCACCTCGGCGCACTCTTTTGTCCAACACGTGGAACTCGGAACCCCGAACCTGGAACCCGAAACCCGAAACCCGAAACCCGCAACTCGAAACGATAAGGTCGATGGAACGTCTGGGGATCATCGCAGGTGGAGGCCCGCTCCCGGTCATTGCGGCACGCGAAGCGCGCGTCCAGGGGTTGGAGGTCGTCGCGGTGGCGATTGAAGAGGCCGGCGCTTGCGACCTCGCCGGTGAAGTGGATGCGATATCCTGGGTGGGGGCCGGCCAGCTTGGCCGGCTGATCGCGGCGCTGAAGCGTGAGAGGGTGGTGGATGCCGTGATGCTCGGAAAGATCCCACTCACCCTTCTCTTCTCGCGTGTCAAGACCGATCTGGAGGGGATCCTGTTCTACCTGAAACTGAAGGACCGACGTGGGGATTCGATCCTTGCAGGGCTCGGCGATGTGCTGGCGAAGGAAGGAATTACCCTGCATGACTGTCGGCGCTTCCTCTCCTCGGTGGTGTTGCGCAAAGGCCAGTTGACCGCGCGTGCGCCATCCCCAGAGGAACAGCGAGATATCAGCTTCGGGCGAGAGATCGCCAGGGCGATCGCTCACCTTCGGATCGGCCAGACCGTCGTCGTCAAGCGACGGGCAGTCCTGGCGGTCGAGGGCATCGAAGGGACAGACGCTGCCATTCGGCGCGGTGGGGCGCTCGGGAACGGCAAGGTCGTAGTCGTCAAGGTGGGGCGGCCCGATCAGGATATGCGGTTCGATCTTCCGGTGGTGGGTCCGGACACCGTAGCGGCCCTTGAAGAGGCGGGCGCGACTGCCCTCGCCCTGGATGCGGATCATACCCTGATGCTCGATCAGGAGAAGGTGGTGATGACTGCCGACCGGCTAGGGCTGGCGATCGTGGCCGACTAGTATAACGAAGCGTTCAGCGATCGGCAATCAGCCGTCAGCAGAACAAGCATAAAGGCTGAGAGCTGCTTGTCTAATACCAACACTGGAGCCAAGGACAATCAGGCATGAATAACGGAAAACCGATTCGGGTAGGTGTGGTGGGTGTGGGGTATGTGGGACATCACCACGCCAGGATCTACTCGGAGCTGCCCGGAGTTGAACTGGTCGGGGTGGTTGACATCGATGAGGCCCGCCTGCAAGAGATCGGGGCGCGCCACAACATCGATTTGTGCCACGATTACCGCAACCTCCTCGGAAGGGTAGATGCGGTCAGCGTGGCGGTGCCGACCCTTCTCCACTATCCGATCGCCAAGGAGTTCCTGGAATGCGGCGTGGACGTTCTCGTGGAGAAACCGATTGCGCAGTCGCTTCGCCAGGCCGACGAACTGGTTGAGATCGCCAAGGCTGACGATCGAATCTTCCAGGTTGGCCATATCGAGCGGTTCAACGGAGCCGTGAAGGCGCTCGAGACCATCGTGAAGAGTCCCGGGTTCATTGAATGCCATCGCCTTGGCCCGTTCGCCCACCGCAACACCGATGTCGATGTTGTCCTGGATCTGATGATCCACGACATTGACATCGTCCTGAACCTGGTCAAGTCCCCCGTCACGGCGGTGACCGCAGTTGGCGTCCCCGTCATCTCAGATCAAGTGGACATCGCCAATGCACGGCTTCAGTTTGAATCTGGCTGTGTGGCGAACCTGACGGCCAGCCGGGTGAGCATCGAACGGGTCCGTCGGGTGCGGATCTTCCAACGTGACACCTTCATCTCCCTTGACTATTCTCAGCAGGAGATTGCCGTCTATCATCGCATCCCAGCCGATCCGGAGGGGGCCCTTGAGACGACCCCTCGGATCGTGAGGGAGGATCTCTTCATCGACAAAGCGGAACCGCTCAGGGATGAACTGGAGAGCTTTATCGAGTGTGTCCGAAGTCGAAAAAGGCCCCTGGTCTCGGGGGAGGAGGGCCGGGATGCCTTGAAGGTCGCCTCTCAAATCGTCGAGAGGCTCTAAGTCAGATGCCGAATGGCCGGATTCTCATCGTGGCAGGGGAGCCATCAGGTGACCTTCATGCTGCCAGCGTGGTTCAAGAACTCCTGCGGCGGGCCCCGCACCTCAGCGTGGAGGGGATTGGAGGGGACAAGATGCGACTGGCGGGCGTTCGCCTCCATGCGCACGCCGGCGATCTGGCGGTCGTCGGCGTGGTCGAGGTCGCCTACAAGCTCTCCGCCCTCTTGCGTGCATACCGTAGCATGGTCCGGCTTCTCCGCGAGAGACACCCTGACTTGCTGATTCTTGTAGACTTTCCGGACTTCAACCTGTTACTTGCCTCCCGCGCATTTCGGCTCGGAATCCCAGTCCTGTACTTTATCAGCCCGCAGGTGTGGGCGTGGCGTACCGGTCGGATACGCGCGATCGCCAAGCATGTGCGTCGGCTGCTGGTCATTTTCCCCTTCGAGGAAGAGTTCTATCGGCAGCGCGGGATCGAGGTCCGATACGTCGGGCATCCGCTCCTGGATCGGTTATCGCCTGCGCCGGCCATGGATGAGGCTCGGCGTCGCCTCGAGCTGGAGCACTCAGCCACCGTTGTGGGACTGTTGCCCGGCAGCCGCATCGGCGAACTGACGAGGCATCTGCCACTCCTGCTCAGGGCGACCCGTCGGCTCATGATGGACCGGCCGGACCTGCGTGTCATCATTGCTGCAGCCGAGGGTCTCCCTTTGGATCTGATCGGTTCTTACCTGAAACAGGAGGCCCTTTCAGCCAAGGTCGTACAGGGTCGGACCCACGAGGTCATGGCTGCGTCGGATCTGATCCTCGTGGCCTCCGGCACGGCAACATTGGAGGCCGCCATCATCGGCACCCCCATGGTGATTGTGTACCGTCTCGCGCTCGTCTCGTGGCTGGTGGCTCGGCTCTTGATCAAGGTCCCACACATTGGGATGGTGAACCTGGTTGCCGGAAAGCGCGTTGTGCCTGAACTGGTCCAGTTTGAGGCGACCCCTGAGCGGGTTGCCGACGAAGCGCGCGCCCTGCTCGAATCTCCAGAGCGTCGCCGCCGGATGCAAGAGCAACTCAACGAAGTGCGTGATCGATTGGGGCCGCCCGGCGCCGTGAGCCGGACGGTAGACGCGATTCTTGAGTTGATGCAGGTCAGCGCAGTGGCCGGGACAGGGGCATGGAAAGGCTAACGAAGAAATCCGCCTTCTCCCGCGCGGTGGTCGCGCTCAGGGAACGCCGCCTCGTCCTGCGCATCGTACCGTGGCTCGCTGCTGCCCTCATGTCGTGTCTCTACCGCCTGCTCCGGGTCGTCCATGTCAACGCAGCGTACCCGGAAGGCTGCTTTGCCAGTGGCAAGCGGATCATCGTCGCGTTCTGGCATGGTCGTCTTCTGATGATGCCGTTTCTCTATCCCGATCACTCGCGGGCGATCCTCATCAGCCAGCATCGGGATGGGGAGTACATCAGCCGGATCGCCACGATCCTGGGTTCACAGGTTATCCGAGGCTCTGCCACGCGAGGGGGGGTTCGCGCCTTCAAGCAGATGGTTCGCGCGCTCAAGAACGGGTTGACCATTGTCATTACACCGGATGGCCCGAAGGGGCCACGGGCAAAGGTCAAGTCTGGCGTCATCGAGCTGGCCAAGCTTGGTGGGGCGCCTATCGTGCCGGTGAGCTTCAGTGCGTCACGACGCCGATTTCTGAATAGCTGGGATGCGTTCCTCCTGCCGCTCCCGTTTTCGCGTGCCGTCTATGTCTGGGGGGAACCGATTTATGTGGATCGGATGGCGAGCAAGGTCGAGATGGCGAAGTACCAGGAGCTGCTGGAAGAACGCCTCGATCTCCTCACGATGGAGGCCGACGAATACTTCAAGGTGAGTCGGTAACAGGCGGTGCCGCGGGATGTACTATGCCTATTCCCTCCTGCTGACCATCGTCCTGCTCGGTTGGTCCCCTTCCATCTTCCTGGGCGCCCTTGGAAGCCGCCGCCGCCGAGAAGGGTGGCGGGAGCGCCTGGGGTATTACCCCGACGCGCTTGTCTCCCGGCTTCGGGAGCTTCATCCCGTCTGGCTCCATGCGGTGTCGGTGGGGGAGGTGGGCGCGGCCTCCATCCTGGCGAATCGCTGGACGACCAGTCATCCGAAGCTGTCGCTCGTGGTTTCCACGGTCACCGGCACGGGGCGCGAGGTCGCCAGACGCTCCCTGCGACAGGCAGCGGGAATCGTCTACTTCCCCCTCGACCTCCCGATGATCGTTCATCGGGCCCTGGCGACTCTCAGACCGCGCCTGGTCCTCCTGACGGAAACGGAAATCTGGCCAAACTTCCTGCGAGCCTGCGTGCGTTCGAAGATTCCCGTTGCGGTCATCAACGGTCGAATCTCGGGGCGCTCCTTTCGGCGCTACCGGCTCGTCCGGCCCTTCTTCCGCCGAGTTCTCCAAGGCATAGATCTCTTCTGTATGCAAACCGGCACAGACGCCGAGCGGATTATCGCGTTGGGTGCCAGCCCCGAGCGAGTTCATGTCGTGGGGAACCTCAAATTCGATGCGGCCCCTCAGATTCACGTGTCCTCACTCGCCAAGCAGTGGCGTCTGGAATTGAACATTGAACCGTCCAGACCGGTCGTCGTCGCAGGAAGCACCCATGCCGGTGAGGAGGAAGTCCTCGTCCGGGCATTCGTTCGCCTGCGCCAGGAGTTCCCCAGCCTCTTGCTTATCCTCGCCCCCCGCCATCCCGACCGGCTTGCCGCGGTAGAGGCCGTCATCGCTGCCAACGGCTTGTCCGTTATCAGGCGGACCGCGCTGGCCAAGGCCCGAGACGGGGAAAAAGAAGTGATCCTGCTCGACACCGTTGGTGAGCTGTCGGCGCTCTACTCGATCGGCACCGTCGCCTTCATTGGAGGAAGCCTGGTCCCCAGGGGTGGTCACAATCTGCTCGAGCCCGTGCTCTTCGGCCGCCCCGTTCTCTTCGGCCCTCACATGGACAATTTCGGTGAGGCCAGTGCCTTGTTCGTTCAGCGTGGGGCGGCCCTGCAGGTCAACGATGGGGAGGAGCTTGCCGGGCAGCTTGCCCGCCTCCTCCGCGACCCCTCGGCCAGGGAAAGGATGGGGCAAGCGGCAATGGAGGCCCTGGCTGCACACAGGGGGGCGTGCGAGCGGACAGTGGCCCTGCTGGAACGGTTCCTCTCATGAGAGCAGTGGAGGCACTGTCAGCCTGGACCCTCCGCTGCATGGCGGTTGCCCAGACAGACTGGACCGCCCGTGCCTGGCTGGCGGCGCTGCAGCCCGCCTCACATGCGTATGGAGCACTGGTTTCACTCCGTGCAGCGCTGTTCGCTCGAGGTCTCGCCGGCGCTCGGCGATTGCCGGTGCCGGTCGTGAGCGTCGGCAATCTCATCGCCGGCGGAAGCGGCAAGACCCCGTTCGTCGACATGCTGGCGCGACGGCTGCACACGGAGGGTCACCGCGTCGCGGTCATCCTCCGTGGCTATCGGGGTGGCTCCACCACACCCGTGATCGTCAGCGATGGCGAGCGGCTGCTCTGCGAGCCACCGGTGGCGGCCGACGAGGCGCACCTGTTAGCCCGGCATCTTCCTGGCGTCGCCGTCTTGACCGGGGCGGACCGGTATCTGGTCGGTCGAGTTGCCATCGAACAGTTGGGATGCGGACTCATCGTCTTGGACGATGGATTCCAGCATCTCAGGATACATCGCGATCTGGATATTGTGCTGGTCGATGCGACAAATCCCTTGGGGTACGGTCGGCTGCTTCCTTCCGGTTTGTTGAGGGAGCCGCCGGAGGCGCTCGAACGCGCTGGCCTCTTGGTTATTACCCACGCCGACTCCGCACGTGATCTGAGCGCAGTCACGCAGGCGGTCCGGCGGTATGCAAAGACAGCCCCGATCGCTCTAGCGGCACATCGCCCTGTCGGCTTGGTCGGCCCCCAGTGGGACGAATGCCTGCCCCCGGAACATCTCGATCGTCAACGCGTGTTGGCATTCTCCGGCATCGCCAACCCGAGAGGGTTCGAGACCACCCTGGTCCAGCTCGGCACTGTGATCCTGGCCCACCGTACGTTCCCCGATCACTACGTCTATTCTGCGACCGATCTTCAGGCCCTTTCCGAGGCGGCCATCAAGGTCGGTGCCACTTTGATGGTCACGACAGAAAAAGATATGGTAAAATTAGCGCGCCTGAACCGAGGGAAGGATGCAGTGCCTTTGTACGCCCTGTCGATCTCTCTCGAATTGCTGGAGGGAGGAGACATCCTGGACCGCATGCTGAGCGACTTGGTGAAACCGAACACCTCATGAACCCAGAGGCCAGAGGCGGCGTCACCGCCTATCTCGAATATCTCCTCGCGATGGCCTTCGCCAGGGGCCTGCATTACCTGCCTCCTATGCTGGCCTATCCGGTAGGAGAGGGGTTGGGGGCGCTCGCCTATCGCGTGGACCGTAGACATCGGGTCGTTGCAGAAGAAAACCTGCGTCGGGCCTTCGGTGAGCAGCTCTCCGACCCAGCCATTGATCGACTGGCCCGCTCGACCTTTGTCAACTTAGGCCGCACTCTGGTTGAGACCTGCAGGATCCAAAAGATCACTCGAGACAACTTCGAGCGATTCGTCCGGATCGAGGGGTATGAGCACTTCACAAGGGCCAAGGACCGGGGCAGGGGGGTCATTTACATCACTGCCCATCTTGGTTCGTGGGAACTGCTTCCAGTGGTGTCGGCCCTGATGGGAGAGCCGCTCTCCATCGTGGCGCGGCCACTGGATAACCCATACCTGGATAGGGCCATCAACGGCCTGCGAGCCCGTTTCGGAACGAGGGTCTTGCCCAAGAAACGGGCGATGCCGACGCTGTTGCGGGCGCTGCATCGGGGCGAAAGCATCGGGATCCTCATAGATCAGAATATTACCTGGAAGGAGGGAGTGTTCGTTGATTTCTTCGGTCTTCCCGCCTGCACGGCCCTCGCGCCTGCGCTCTTGGCCCTCAGGACCGATGCCTCCGTCCTCCCGGCCGCCATCTTCCGGAACGGGAGGGACCATCACACCGTTGTCGTGGGGGAAGAGATCTCCCTGAGCAGGACGGGACGCCTGAAGACAGATCTGGTCGCCAACACCGCCGCCTTTACCGGGGCCATCGAAGCGTTTGTCCGAAGGGAGCCGGCCCAATGGCTTTGGCTCCATCGCAGGTGGAAGACGCAGCCGCTGTCTACCCGGCACCAGATGGAGGGGGCGACGTGTGTCGGCCCAGTCAATGTCGCCTAGTGGGAAGATCTCACCCTACGGCTCCCCACTCGACCCCCGACAGCGAATGCTGGTTGCCGCCACGATACGTGTAGCCTCCATGGGCCGAGTCGTGCTGGCGTCGCATTCCGCCGCGGCATGGGTCTCATCTCCTCGTTGAGGAGATGCTCGGAGGCGCACGTGCAAAGACTGCGGGTTCGGCGGACGTTCGAAGCTGACAGGCTTCGAGCTATTCTGGTCGTCGGGCCGAATTGGGTGGGCGACGCAGTCCTTGCCATCCCGACGCTCGCCAACCTCCGGCGCTCCTTTCCAGCCGCAAGAATCTCGCTCCTGTCACGTCCGTGGGTGAGCGGCCTCTTTCGGGCCTCACCGCTCATCGACGAGCTCGTCGAGGCGCCAAGCCGGAGTCAGCTCGCGTGGGCAGTGACTGTCCTCAGGCGACGGGGCTTTGAGCTGGCCTTGCTTTTGCCGAATAGCTTTCGGACAGCCTTGATCACTACCCTGGCAGGGATTCCACACCGGATCGGATATGTCTCCGACCGGCGAGGGGCGCTGTTGACAGTGGGTGTGTGCCGCTCGGGTTGCAGCTCGCTGCATCAGGTGGACTCCTACCTTGGCCTCCTCCGCGCCCTGCGGTGGGACGCGTGGGAGTGCCCGACACGTCTCACGCTCCCGAAAGAGAGCGAGAGGGAAGCCGACATGCTCCTCGCCGCGTCAGGCGTAGGGCCTGACGCGCTGCTCATCGGGATTACCCCTGGGGCCGCCTATGGGGCGGCGAAGCGCTGGCCTGCCGAACGATTTGCGGAAGCGGCCGACTGCCTGGGCGACCGCCTGGGAGCTACCGCCCTCCTGTTCGGCTCGCCGATGGAAGCCCCATTAACACGGGCCATCCGAGAGCGCATGCGTGGAACGGCGGTTGACTTGGGCGGGAGGACCACTCTCGCGGCATTCACAAGCCTGCTCGGCCGGTGCCGTCTCCTCGTAACGAATGACTCGGGGGCAATGCATCTCGCCGCAGCCTTGGGCGTTTCATGTGTCGCGCTGTTCGGTCCGACCGATCCCCATCGGACGGGGCCTCTCGGGCCGAATCATCGCGTTCTCCGCGATCCGCCGGCGTGCAGCCCTTGCCACTACCGCGACTGCCCGATCGACCATCGGTGCATGCGGGCGCTCAGGGTGCAAGATGTGGTGGCGGCGGCAGAGGAGCTTCTCGAGAACGCCGATTCACCACACAACAGGGACGTCCGGAAGGCCCGCGCGGTCTTCCTCGACAGGGACGGTACCATCAACGAGGAGGTGGGACCCATCCAGCGGCCAGAACTGATGAAACCGATCCATGGTGCGGCAACAGCGCTGAAGCGCCTTGGGGAGGCAGGCTTTCTCCGCATCGTCGTGAGCAACCAGTCGCGAGTGGCTCGAGGTGATGCGACGGAAGATCTCGTCGAAGCCACGCACCATCGGCTTCTGCAGATTCTCGCCCAGGACGGAGGATCGGCAGATGCGTTCTATTACTGTCCTCATCATCCTGAAGAAGGACGCTTTCCGTACAACCGCAGCTGCCTCTGTCGGAAACCCGGGACCGGGTTGATCCACCAGGCGGCCTACGAGCTTCGGGTAGACCTGGCCGGGTCATATGTCGTAGGGGATCAGGCGACCGACATGATGCTGGCTGAACGACTGGGCCTTCCATCGGTGTTGGTGCTGACCGGATTCGGGCGCCAGGCGCTGGCTCAACTTCAGGAAACAGGCGGTCCAAGGCCAGGCCATGTCGCATCGGACTTGGCAGCCGCTACCGAGTGGATTCTGGAAAGGGACGGCACGAGATGAGGGCGTTCACTCAGAACGGCCCTCCGCCGATGGAGCAGGTGGAACGAATCCTGATCATTAAGCCGAGCTCGCTCGGGGATGTGGTCAACGCGCTTCCATTCCTTACCTCGCTCCGGCGGCGGTACCCCGACCGGCACATGGCCTGGCTGGTAGAAGAAGAGGCAGCAGAGTTGTTGCTCGGCCATCCCTTTCTGGACAGGGTCATCGTTTCAGGACGTAGGCGATGGGCTCAGGAGTCGCTGGCCCCCTTGCGCTGGCCCTCGGCGCTGCGAGAAATCAGCGGACTCATCGCTGCACTGCGGGAGGGTCGGTACGACTTGGTGGTCGACCTGCAGGGACTCCTGAAGAGCGCCCTGATGCTGGTCTTCTCCGGAGCACGGTTTCGGGTCGGTTTTGCCAGCGCCCGCGAGGGAAGTCGAAGGGTTCTGACCCATCTCGTACCACTTCCCTCCCGACCGATGCATGCGGTCGACCGGTACCTGGAGGCTGCCAGATTCTTGGGGGCGGAACCGCTGTCGAACGCGTTCGTCTTCCCCTCCAGGGCTGATGACGGGATGAGAGCCGAGGCCCTCCTGGCCGAGGCAGGGGTCGGGCCCGGTGACCCGGTCATCGCCCTGAATCCCCGCGCTCGATGGCGAACGAAACTCTGGGAGGAGGAGCGGTTCGCGCGCCTGGGGGAGATATTAGGGGGGCGCTGCGGGGCCAGGATCCTTGTGATCGGATCCTCATCGGATCGCCCGTCGGCCAACCATCTTGCTGCCCGCATGAATCCAGCCCCATTTGTGGCGGCAGGCCGGACGGACCTGACACTCCTGATCGCCCTCCTGAAGCGTATCGACCTCCTCGTGACTGTCGATTCCGGCCCCATGCACCTTGCAGCGGCAGTGGGAACCCCCCTCGTCGCGCTCTTTGGCCCAACCGATCCACGTTTGAACGGTCCGTACGGAAGCGACGGCGCTGTTCTCCGTGTCCCTCTTCCCTGCAGCCCATGCCTCAAGCGTCGATGCCAGATCAGGGACGATCGTCTGTGTATGCGCTCGATCTCTGAAGAGGAGGTGGCAGCCGCGGCCTCGGCTATCCTCGCCACAGGAAAACGATGTCGGACAGGCCGCGTTCTCTCGTAACTGGGGCTGCAGGTTTTATCGGCTCTCATCTGTGCGAGAGGCTGCTCGATGAGGGGCATGAGGTCATCGGCCTCGACGGCTTTCTCGATTTCTACTCGCGTTCACTGAAGGAGGCCAACCTCGCGAACCTCCTTCCGCGTCCCCGGTTCCGGTTTCTTGAAGCCGATCTGCTCGAGGCCGACCTGGCCGGCCTCCTCGACGGGATTGAGTTCGTCTTCCATCAGGCAGGGCAGCCCGGTGTTCGGGGAAGTTGGGGCACGCGGTTTGACGAATATCTGAGGAACAATATTCTTGCCACCCAGCGGCTCCTCGAAGCGGCGAAGGCCCACCTCGGAAGGATTCGCCGTGTGGTCTACGCATCCTCCTCCTCAGTGTACGGCGCCGTCTCGATCCTCCCCCTGCGTGAGGAGGTTGTCCCGCGACCGTTTTCACCCTACGGGGTCACAAAGCTTGCGGCGGAACAGCTCTGCCATCTCTATCATCTGAACTACGGCCTCCCGGTCGTCGCCTTGCGGTATTTCACCGTCTACGGTCCGCGCCAGCGTCCCGATATGGCGTTTCAACGATTCATTCACGCGATCCTTACCGGAGAGGAAGTGGGCATTTACGGCGATGGCGAGCAAACGCGTGATTTCACCTACATCTCGGATGGGGTGGAGGCGAACCTCTTGGCCTTGAGGCCGGAGGCGGAGGGAGGAACATTCAATATAGGGGGTGGCGCGAGGATCACGATTAACGACGCCTTATCGCTGCTGGAGCGGCTCGTCGGTCAACCTATCCGCCGCCGTCATATCCTGGCCCAGAAGGGCGATGTGCCTCACACCTTCGCTGATGTGACCCTGGCCGGCCGCGTACTGGGGTACCGGCCGCGGGTGACCCTTGAGGAGGGCCTGGCCAAACAGCTCGAGTGGGTACGTCTCACCTCAGGCTCCAGTCGGGGGTTCTGACAGGTCCTCGGAGGCTCACCATGATTCGACGGGCAGCGGTGGCCGGGTCCTTTTATGGGGGCAGCCGAGAGCGACTGAGGGTACAGGCCGCCGATCTGATTACGGGAGACGGAACGAGGG
>JBGPUH010000020.1:0-16883 GCA_041491025.1 Methylomirabilis sp. (SeqCode) | reverse complement strand
TTCTTCATTTTCGTCGTCTCGAACATCGGAGGGCTCCTCACCCCACTTGGCGATCCGCCGCTCTTTCTGGGCTTTCTACGGGGGGTCCCTTTCGAGTGGACCCTCCGGCTCGTGCCTCATTGGCTCCTCATGAACACCGCGCTGCTCGTCATCTTCTACGTATGGGATCAGCGGTGTTTCCACGCGGAGGGGGTGGCTGACCCAGCGGCCTTGCCTGAGGAGGTCCGGGTCAGAGGGAATCCGAGCGTGGAGGGCAAAGTCAATTTCTTGCTGTTGCTTGGGGTCTTGGCAGTGGCTTTTGTCGTTGGTCGGTTCGGCGAGCAGATGGGGCTACAGTCAGAACAAGCGCGCAAAGGGGCGCAGGTTATCGGGATGGGTCTCCTCGGGGCCCTTTCCGTCCTCGTGACACGAAGGGAGACGCGTGCCGCCAACCAGTTCACCTTCCACCCCATCGTGGAGGTGGCAGTGCTCTTCGCGGGGATATTCGCGACGATGATCCCCGCCCTGGCGATCTTGGAGGCCCGCGGAGAACAGCTTGGCCTGAGGCAGCCGTGGCACTTCTTCTGGATAACCGGTGCCCTCTCGAGTGTCCTCGATAATGCGCCGACCTACCTCACTTTCGCCACAACGGCCAGCGGCCTGTTGGGGACGGAAGCGATGCACCTGAACCAGCTTCTTCAAGCCGCTAAGGAAGGAATCCGGGGAGAGGCACTTCTCGCGGCGATCTCTGTCGGGGCTGTGTCGATGGGGGCGAACACCTATATCGGAAACGGGCCCAACTTCATGGTCAAGGCGATCGCCGAGGAAGCCGGGGTCAAGATGCCCTCCTTTTTCGGGTATATGAAGTATTCCGTCGGCATCCTGCTCCCGCTGTTCGTCGTCGTCACCCTGGTGTTCTTCCGTCCTTGAGCTTCCTGCAAGGCTTGCAGACGGAGGGGATTCGCGTGACTGTAAGGATGCGGACCATCTGGAGGGACAGGATGCGATGGTTTGTCGAGTGGTTGAACCGCATCCTGGAACAGGGATACAAGCAGGCAGATATCGAGACAGGTGTCTGACCCCCCTGACCCTGGGATGCGGGCATCCCTAAGATCCAGAGTTGCTTTCTCAGCCAGCCTGGTCTCACATAATCCTGCGGTGAGTCACCCCTGGGCTAACGCCTGCTCCAAGGCGAAACTTCAGGAGAATCTCGCCCTGTCTTCCGCGTATTTACCGCTCACCCACCACGAAGTGCGCCCTTCGGTTCCACCTCCACGCTGCCTCGTCGTGGCCGAGCACAAAGGGGCGCTCCTTCCCGTAGCTGATGATCTTCATGCGTTTGGCATCAACTCCCGCCGCCACGAGATAGTCCCTGGTTGCCTTAGCCCGGCGTTCGCCCAGGCCAAGGTTGTACTCCGCAGTCCCTCGTTCGTCGCAATGCCCCTCGACCGTGATTAGTGCAGTCGAATTCGCCTTAAGCCACTGAAGGTCCTCGGACAGGCTCGGCCTTGCATCTTCTCTGATGTTCGATTTGTCGAAATCAAAGAAGATATCCTTCAGCGGGGAGACTTGGGCCCCAGCTCCACCCAGCGCCGCCGAGGGTGCCCCCTTTGCCGGCGGCTCCTGAACGGGGGTCGGGGCCGTGACTTTCTCCTCTTTGGACGTGAGGGAGCTGGAGTACGATCGAGAAGTCTCCGCAGGCGAGGTGGTTGCGCGTGCGGTCGGTGTTGACGGCGTCGTCGCTGTGGTCTGAGCTGCGCTCGGCTGGGTGGCGACGTCGGCGATCTCCGCACGCTTCGGGCAGCCGGAAAGAAAGAACGCAAGAGTTATCAGCAACGCCATCGTCGAAACGGTTGTGGACTTCCAGGGTCTCATCATCGGTTTCACCTCCTCGAGATCAGTGTAGCGTGGCGCAGACCACGTTCAGATCGATGTGGCTGCCCCTGGGCCTCAGCCCGACGGAGATCAAAATGGCCATCCGCCGCAAGGCCGATCCAAATGAGAAAAAATCCAGCGTTTCCCGCAGTGAAGCATCTATACTACGCAGCCACCTGCCTGTCAAATAAATTTGTGTCTCTCCGTGTGCGGGGCTCCGGGATTTCCCTTGCACCGTCCGGTTCGGCTGCACTATAGTCAGCCCGATGCAAATTCCGCAGGAAAGAAAGAGCCTGTGCTCCAATCGGCGAGCGAGACACGATTACCAGGTCGAAGAGGTGATCGAGGCAGGCATTGTGCTTACCGGGACCGAGGTGAAGTCGCTGCGGGAGGGCCGGGCCGATCTGAAAGACAGCTATGCTGCCATCGAAGGCCAGGAAGCCTATCTATTCGATTGCCATATCAGCCCGTACGCCGCCGGACACCGCTTCAACCCGGACCCGAAACGGAAGCGAAAACTGCTCCTGC
Organism: Methylomirabilis sp. (SeqCode); assembly: GCA_041491025.1. Lineage (GTDB taxonomy): Bacteria > Methylomirabilota > Methylomirabilia > Methylomirabilales > Methylomirabilaceae > Methylomirabilis. The sequence continues at coordinate 14,501 of JBGPUH010000020.1, read as the reverse complement.
ATCGGGAGGAGATCGCGCGGCTCATGGGGAAGGTCCGGGAAAAGGGCCTCACGTTGATCCCCTTGGGTTTCTATGCAGTTCGACGGAAGATCAAGGTCGAGCTGGGGCTCGCCCGCGGGAAGAAGCTCTACGATAAGCGAGAAACCCTGAAACGACGTGACATGGAAAGGGAGATAGCTCAGGCTTCCAGCGGTCGGGCTGACCGTGAGCAACCTTGACTTTTTTGTCGTGGCGGTGTATCTTATGAGTGTTCTTCTAACCCCATCCCGCACTTACGCCCGCGATTGTTTTTCCATGGGGGCGCTCCGGTTTCGACGGGGGCAAGGGGGTTAGGGCTGCGTGCCGAGGCCCCATCGCCTCGTTAAAAGGTGGGAACACAAGCAACTGCCAACCACGAATTGGCACTGGCTGCCTAAGGGTAGTCACGTCCACCCCGCCGTGTCCGTCGGGCGGGATCTGGGCGCCGTATAGGCGGACTGGCCTTCCTCTCTTGCTCTGGAGAGGCGGGCGAGACCAAATGAGCTAGCCGCTCCGCGACCCGGCCTGTGGGGGCAAGGAGGGGCGAAACAGCATACGCAGGCTACGCACGTAGATGCTCTTTCCGACATGTCCTCGGACGCGGGTTCGACTCCCGCCGCCTCCACCAAGATGCGACAGCAACGCCGGCCGGTTGACAGGAACCGACCGGCGTTGCTATTGCCCGCCGGTACACACCACTGTTGATCGCTAAGGCCATCGCCTCTCGGTTGGCGTCCAGCCAGGTGGAAGTGCTGGTGGGGAGAAGGCTGAAGCTCAGCAGATCGGGCAGCGAACTCACCTTGGGGCTCCTGTCTGCACATCGGGCGGGTCGTCTACGTCATCAGTGTTGGCTGGGCTAGCGGCGGTGGGGGATAGGTGATGTGTCCCTCAGTGACGACGGCAAACGACGTCAGCCGGTGCTCTTCGACCTTCTGGTCGGACAGGATATGATAGACCGTTCCGCCTCGGACTGTGAATGCGTCGGCAATCAGGGAGCGGTGGCAGCGCCAGTAAAGGGCCTCGGCGCACATGACGGCGGTCCGAACCTGTCCGGTGAGGTCCCACAGCTCGTCGAGGGCTCGAGAGAACTCATCGGTCTGCATGTAATCAGCGAAGCCACGGAAGGCCGAGTTGCGCCAGCCGGTGTTGGGGGACCCCTTCCCAGAGCTTGTCCTCAGCCCTCCCAGCCGGGGAAGATGGACGTATCGGAGGGGGGCCTTCGGCAGATCCATCATCAGCGTCTCCTTGTTGAATTGCGGTGTATGCCGCGACCGTGGGAAGGTCCGGACATCGGCAAGGCAGGCGATGTGGGAAGCCCGGAGGAGACGCAGAAGATCTTCAAGACTGTGTGTCGAATGCCCGATGGTGTAGAGCTGCCTATCGCTTGCTGTCATTCACTCGCCTCGCTCTGACCGAAGGTCGTGTGTCACCGCCCACAGGCCCCCCCATCATGATGTGTTATCAGTTCGATGCTCCACGCGATGTCAGCGTCGCATCATCGTGACGTCGTGTGGACCGTCCCATCGGCATTCTTGCTCCCTGTGTATGTTGCAATGATCGCGCATTATATCACTGTACGAGCGGAAAGGCGATCCACGGCAGCTCCATCCCGACATCTTGAATTTAAACGGTTAGTCTGCTAGACTGTCAAAAGAGAATAGGTGCGCGGGATCCGCGACCCGGTTCCCGGGCGGCCTTGGAGAAAAGGCCCGCCTGTGGCGTCAGGTCGAAGTACATGTGTTCGAACGTGTCGAAGGTGGAACGAAGCGTGGCGCTGAGACATTGATGGGGGTTGAAATGCGAACTGGAAAGTTTACCGGCAGGACCCTGTTAGCTGTTGCAGCCTCCTGCCTTATCGTGGGAATCATGGTCACGGCCTCCTTGAACCTGGTCCCGCTCACGAAGGCCATCACGACGCAATTGTGGACTGAAAAGCGAGAGAGCGGGCCGTTCAGCTCAAGTCAGATCTCTGACAGCAAGATATGGGTTCGATTGGCAAAAGAAATGACTCCTTCCGTGGTCAATATCAGCACCACTCAGGTGATCAAGGGAAGGAACATGCGGTTCCACAGCCCTTTCGGGGAAGACGATCCGTTCAACGAGTTCTTCAAACGATTCTTCGGTGATCAACCAAAGCAGTTTAAGTCCACGAGTCTGGGTTCCGGGTTTATCATCAACAAGGACGGGTATATCCTGACCAATAACCATGTCGTGGAGAACGCGACGGAAATCTCGGTCAAGCTGGGCGATGGCCGAGAGTTCAAGGCGAAGGTAATCGGAAAGGACCCGAAGACAGACATCGCCCTCATCAAAATCGAGGCGACCAACCTCCCCGTGATCCCATTTGGTGACTCGGAGAAGCTGGAGGTCGGCGAGCCGGTCATGGCGATCGGAAATCCATTCGGCCTGAACCAGACGGTCACGACCGGGATTGTCAGCGCCAAGGGTCGGTTCATTGGCGAGGGCCCGTACGATAATTTCATCCAGACCGACGCGTCCATCAACCGGGGCAATAGCGGTGGACCCCTGATCAACACCAGCGGTGAGGCGGTCGGCATCAACACCGCCATCTTCAGTCCGACAGGGGGTTCCATCGGGATCGGCTTTGCGATTCCCATCGATATGGCCAAGGAGGTCCTGCCGCAGCTTAAGGAGCGGGGCAACGTCACCCGGGGGTGGCTTGGCGTGGCGATCCAGCAGATCACTCCGGAGCTGGCTAAGACATTCGGCCTGAAGCAGCCGAACGGGGCGCTGGTGTCGGACGTGGTGGATGGGTCGCCGGCGGAAAACGCCGGGGTCAAGCAGGGCGACGTCATCGTAGAGTTCGACGGCAAAAAGGTGAAATCCTCCACCGAGCTGCCCCACGTCGTGGCCAGCACTCCGGTCGGAAAAGAGGTGACCATGAAGGTCATCCGCGAAGGGGCCGAGCAGGCGTTGCAGGTCAAGGTTGGTGAGCTGAAAGAGGAGCAGTTGGCAGCCATGACCCCCTCCTCGCCAAAGTCCAAGCTGGGGATCGATGTCCAGCAGCTTAACCCAGCGCTGTCCCGCAAGTTCGGGCTCAAGGATGAGAAGGGTGTTGTGATCACTGCCGTCGAACCGGACAGCCCCGCGGAGGCGGCCGGTCTGCAGCCGGGGGACCTGATCCTGGAGATCAATCGGACCAAGGTGACCACAGTCAATCAGGTCAGAAAGGCCCTGGAGAAAGCCCGGCCGGATGAGCCGACGGTGGTCCTTGTCAAGCGGGACGGCAACACGCGGTATGTGGTGATCAGGGACGAAGGGTAGGGTTGTAGGAATTCAGCCCGAAAAGGTGAAGATCGATCGCTGGCACAAAGGCTCCCCTGCTGCAAGGGGAGTGAGGGAAGGAGAAAGGAGGTGATGTGAGGAGAACGTGACGCCGCCCTGGCAGGAAGGAGGTGAGCAGAATGCCCGGCATTCCGCCGAAGTGCTTGGATTGCGGAACCGACCTCCGGTATGACCCTGCAAAGTTAACCTATCAGTGTCCTATCTGTCTGCCTGTTGAGAGGCCGACGATAGGGAAGGCTCGAGAGAGCCTAAAGGAGGCTGCGTAAAGCGTGGACATCGAGACAATTTGACGGGCAGGCTTTCTTGTGGCGGGTGCCCAGGAAATCCTGCCCATTTATTTTGTGTGACCAGCATTGTGAGGTGGAAAGAACCGGTTTGACCACACCAGATGGCGATTCGCGAAGGAAGGGGAACGTTTGCGAGATCATGCAGCAAGCGGCGCTGCACAGGATCAGAACAGGCCACCGACAACGAAGAGACTCACCGAGATTGCCCTCCTGTTTCTGCGCCTTGGTCTCATTGGGTTTGGGGGGCCTGCGGCCCACATTGCCATGATGGAAGAAGAGGTCGTTGGCCGTCGGCGTTGGATTTCACGAGAGCAGTTCCTCGACCTCATTGGCGCCACGAATCTCATCCCCGGCCCGAATTCAACGGAGATGGCGATTCACATCGGAATGGTTCGGGCGGGATTGCCTGGCCTTATCGTGGCGGGCCTCTCTTTCATCTTGCCGGCCACCGCGATCACCCTTGGGTTGGCCTGGGCGTACGTCCGGTTTCAGGCGATGCCGCAGACCTCCGCTCTCTTACTCGGGGTCAAGCCGGTGGTGGTCGCCGTCATTCTGTCCGCGGTCGTCCGTCTGGGCCGAACGGCCGTGAAGAGCCCAGGGCTTGCTGCCCTCGGCGTCGCTGTGTGTGCGTTGGGGCTGCTGGGCGTCAACGAAATCGTCTTGCTGTTAGGCGGCGGTGCAGCAGGCATTCTATGGGCCGTGCTGTCTCGTGCCCCGCTGAAACGGACCGGTCTCGGTCTCTTGGGAATGATTGGACTTTTTGCTGCGTGTTCAATGGTGGCGGGAGTGGTGAGTACAGGTGCTGCAGCACCCGGGGGCAGTCCGCCGCCTTCGCTCTCCGATATCGGCCTGTTCTTCCTCAAAATCGGCAGTGTGCTGTTTGGCAGCGGTTATGTTCTGATTGCATTCCTGCGAGGCGGGTTGGTAGTAGAACACCGATGGCTGACGGAGCTCCAACTTCTCGATGCCATCGCGATCGGGCAATTCACTCCGGGTCCGGTGTTGAGCACGGCCACCTTTATCGGGTATCTGCTCGCAGGCTGGGTTGGCGCATGTGTCGCCACCGTTGCGATCTTCCTTCCCTCTTTTCTCTTTGTACTTGCCAGCAATCCTTTCATCCCGCGCATTCGCGCTTCACCCATTGCCGGCGGTTTCCTCGATGCGGTCAATGTCAGTGCTATCGGCCTCATGGCGGTGGTCACTGCTGAGTTCGGTCTCACGGCTTTGCGAGGCTGGGCGCAGTTGGCGATCGGGATGGCGGCCGTTGTAGGGCTGGTGAGGTTCCGACTGAATCCCGCCTGGCTGATGGTCGGGGGGGCGGTTATGGGCGGGGCGTTGAAGGCTCTCGGAGGCCTATAGACTGGAGTGTGGGGCGACGGAGCAATAGGTCAGGGGTTCGAAAAGCATCTTCCGGCTGATCATGCCCTCCAGAGGGGCCGGGGTAGGGAAACGATTTGGCTCCCCAGGGGAACGTGAGCGCACCCCCCATCGCTTCTCATCTGAAGCGGGAACTTTCCCTCCTCCCGCTGATCGCGGTCATCTTCTTTAACGTGAGTGGTGGTCCTTACGGGATCGAGGATGCAGTCCCCTCGTTCGGGGCCGGCCTCACCCTCCTGCTACTCCTGGTCACGCCGCTGATCTGGTGCCTCCCCGTAGCCGCCGTGATGGCCGAGCTCAGCTCGGCGCTTCCGGAGGAGGGTGGCTACGTTGTCTGGGTCAAGCGGGCCTTTGGGCCGCGTTGGGCGTTTCAGGTCGGCTGGTGGAGCCTATTCGGAAGCTTCGCGGACATGGCGCTCTATCCCGTCCTCTTCGTCAATTACCTGAGCTACTGGGTTCCGAACCCCGCCCCGATGGCTCGATGGTCGGTGGCCGTGGCCTTCATTTTGGTCCTCACGCTGCTGAACCTCCGGGGCGTGCGGCTGGTCGGCTGGAGCGCGGTCCTCCTGGGGGCCCTGGCTTTTTCCCCGGTTGTCGGCATGGCGGTCATTGGCATGGGAGGGCTGGGCAATTTGACCGCCCTTCCCTTTGCTGTCGAGGGGAAAGGGCTCCTGGAGGGGCTAGGGGTTGGGCTTGCCGTCATGATGTGGAACTACTCGGGCTGGGGCAACGCCACCACCTGCCTGGGGGAGATGCGGAAGCCCGAGTCCACCTACCGCCTGGCGCTCTTGCGCTCTTTCCCTCTGGTCGTTCTGGCCTACCTGCTCCCGGTGGCGGTCGGCCTCGGGGCAGAGCCCGACCTCGCGAACTGGAAGTCGGGCTCCCTCGCAGAGATAGGAGCCCGAATCGGTGGGCCCTGGCTCTCCGGTTGGATCACCTTCGCTGCGCTTCTGAGCGCTGCCGGCCTCTTCCTCTCAAACCTGTTGACCAACTCGCGCCTCCCCTTTGTCCTCAGCCAGGACCACTTGCTCCCCAGGGCACTCGCCGTGCTCCACCCACGCTACGCCACTCCGTGGGTGGCCATTCTGGCCTCGAGCGGGGTATACAGTCTGCTCGCTCTCTTACCGTTTACCAAGCTGGTCGTCCTGGACGTCTGGCTCTATTCCTTGGCGCTGCTGGTTCAGATGGCGGCGTTCCTGGCGATCCGTCTCCGCGAGCCCGCCCTTCCCCGTCCCTGGCGGATCCCAGGAGGGCTCCCGATTGCGCTCCTCGTGGTCGCAGTTCCGAGCCTGCTGGCCCTTCTTGCCATCGCGACCAGCGGCCTCGCCACCATGTTGGCGGGACTAGCCGCTGCGCTGACCGGCCCATTGGCCTACGCCGTCTTCGCAAGGTTAGGACGGGGCAAGTCGTTGATGACGGCACAAGACAAAAGTCAGGCCGTCGGAGAGCAGGACTGGGGCTTCGAGAGGAGTAACCGTAGGAAAGCAGAGCCTTGACACGACCGGGACCGCGTGATACAAGAGCCCATCCGGATGGGCGGCAATGAGCCTTCGCGTCAACGAAATCTTCTACAGCATCCAGGGCGAATCGACCTACGTCGGTCGACCATGTGTTTTTGTCCGCTTGACCGCGTGTAACCTTCGCTGTCGCTGGTGCGACACGGAATATGCCTTCTACGATGGCGAAACGCTCACGGTCGGACAGGTCCTGGAACAGGTGCGAGCCTGCAAGTGTCCGCTGGTCGAGATCACCGGTGGTGAGCCGCTTCTTCAGGAGGACGTGAATCCCCTGATCGACCGCCTGCTGGCGGAAGGGTACGAGGTCCTGATCGAAACGGGGGGAAGCCTCGATATTGGCCGTCTCGACCCGAGAGTGGTTAAGATTATTGATCTCAAGCCCCCTGGGAGCGGAATGGAGCACCGCAACAACCTCGACAATCTCCGGTACGTGGACCGGAAAGATCAGATCAAATTCGTCGTGTCGGATCGCCGGGACTATGAGTGGGCCAAGGGGATGATGGCAGAGCATGCCCTCGCCGAGAAGGTTCAGGTCTTGTTCTCCCCGGTGTTCGGCGAGCTACACCCCAGGGAGCTTGGTGAATGGATGCTGGCCGACCGGCTTCCGGCTCGGCTCCAGATCCAGCTTCACAAATACCTCTGGGACCCGGGTCAACGGGGAGTGTAATGAACAGGCGGGCCGTCGTTCTTCTGAGCGGCGGCATCGATTCAGCGACGGCGGCCGCGGTGGCGCGGACCGAGGGATATGAACTGCATGCCCTGACCTTCCGCTACGGCCAGCGCCACGGCCGCGAACTGGAGAGCGCAAAGCGCATCGCGGGCGCCCTGAGTGCGAAGCAGCACCTGGTCCTCGATCTCGACCTTCGGCAGATCGGCGGCTCGGCCCTGACCGATGAGATCCCGGTGCCCAAAGGTCGCGGGATGGAGGAAATCGGCTCCGGCATCCCCGTCACCTACGTTCCCGCCCGCAACACGATCTTTCTGTCCTATGCCCTCGCCTGGGCAGAGGTCCTTGGCTCGGAAGATATTTTCCTCGGCGTCAATGCCATCGATTACAGCGGCTACCCGGACTGCCGGCCGGAATACATCGCGGCCTTCGAGCGGATGGCGAATCTCGCGACCAAAGCCGCCGTTGAAAGCCGATCCAAACTTACCATCCACACACCGCTGATCCACCTGACAAAGGCTCAGATCATACAGCGCGGGGCTGGCCTCGGCGTCGATTTCGCCCTTACCTGGAGCTGCTACGACCCGACCCCTGACGGACAGCCTTGCCGCTCCTGCGATAGTTGCATCCTGCGTGAGAAGGGATTCGCCGAGGCCGGCATCCCTGACCCCGGCTCTCTCCCCTCCCCAGGGGACCACTCACACCGCTAGGAGTTCGCCTCCAGCCAGCCGGGTTATCGGGCGTTCGTGCCCAGAGATTTTGGTCTTGCTTAAGAGTCGCAGAAGTGCTAAACTAAACATTATAAGTGCTACACCTAGACTGGAGGTGACCAAATATGCCAACCACATTGCCACGGATCTCTACGGTTGTGGAACGACCGATTTACGAGGCGGTCGCAATGCTGGCCAAGAAGGACGGCGTGTCGCTGTCCCAGAAAGCGAGGGATCTTCTTCTTGAGGCCCTGGAACTTATCGAAGATGCGGGTCTTGAGGCGATTGTCGAGCGGCGGCGGAAGAACCCAGGGAAATCCGTTCCTCTGGCTGAGGTCAAACGGCGATTCAGAATCAAGTAGGGCAACTTGGGATACGAAGTCGAACTGCACCCAGATGTAGTGGCAGAGGACCTGACGGAGCTCTCAGCGAACATTCGCGCCCGGATCATCCGGGCCGTTGACAGTAGGCTTACGACAGAGCCGACACGGTATGGGGTCAGGTTACGTCAATCGCTCGGGGGGCTTTGGAAGATTCGGGTTGGTGATTACCGAATCGTCTATGAGATCGAAGAGAAGAAAGTAACGGTCTGGGCAATCCGTCACCGAAGGGTTGTGTACGCTGAAGCGGAACGGCGGTGGCTACGTGGATGATTTCAGTGCGGAGAATACACGGTTCGCCTAACAGATGGCGTGCTGTACGCTGTGCCACCCTCTGCTAGGCGATCTTTTCTGCAAACCTGATGACCGGGACGCCTACGGTCCGCGCCTTTCGTAACCCCTTCGAGTCTTTGATAAGCGCTGAGATGTGCCGTCCAACGGCTGCCTTAACCACCTTCTGACCACACTGCGGGCAGACGCCTGTGGGAAACGTTCTCAATGACAATACGTTTGCCTTTGATCCAGAACTCCTGATTGGCACGTCTCGCCTACATCCGCTCGCCGCAAAGATGACATCCGCCATAATCACACATAGACCTATCTCCTTTTCGGGCAATCCTGGCTATGGTCGGCGACAGCGATACATGCTATCATGAATCGAATTTTTCCGGGATATCCGGGGGGGACTAAGGACGGATGGCGGAGCGGGCCGCAATCATTGAATCGGGCGAAGGCCCGATGGTTCACGAAGGGCTGAACTCTGCTCAACAGGCGGCGGTGGCCCATGGCGACGGGCCCCTGCTCGTCATTGCCGGTGCCGGTACGGGAAAGACCACCGTCATCACCCACCGAATCGCCCACCTGATCAACACCAAACGCGCCCGCCCGGAGCAGATCCTCGCCATGACCTTTACCGAGAAGGCGGCGGCGGAGATGGAACGTCGGGTGGACCTGCTGGTCCCGTACGGGTTCACCGATACATGGATCTCGACCTTTCACGCCTTCGGGGACCGCGTGCTTCGGGAGAATGCCCTGGTGCTCGGATTGAGCCCGGACTTTCGCCTGCTCACCCAGGCGGAGCAGGTGATCTTCCTCCAGGAGCACCTCTTTGAACTTCCGCTCGACTACTTCCGGCCACTCGGCAATCCGATGAAGCACGTCCAGGCCCTGCTGCAACTGTTCAGCCGGGCCAAGGATGAAGATGTCGGTCCCCAAGAGTATGCGGCGTGTGCGGAACAGCTCGAGAAGCAGGCCATCGCTGCTCCCGATGATGAGGTGCTGGCGGAACGCGCGAAGCGGGAGTCGGAGATTGCCCAGGCGTATCAGCGCTACCAGGAACTGATGGCCCAGGAGGGGAAACTGGACTTCGGGGACCTGATGACGCAGACCCTCACATTGTTTCGGGAACATCCGCTCGTGCTGCGACAGATGCAAGAGCGGTTTCGATATATCCTGGTCGATGAGTTCCAGGACACCAACTATGCGCAGTTCGAGATCGTCAAGCTGCTGGCCGCCACGCATCGGAACGTCACCGTGGTGGGCGATGACGACCAGTCGATCTTCAAGTTCCGGGGGGCCTCCATCAGTAATATCTTGAATTTCCGGCAGGAGTTTCCCGAGGCGGAGACGGTCGTCCTTGTCGAGAACTATCGCTCGACCCCGGGCATCCTTGATGCGGCCTATCGCCTGATCCAGCATAACAATCCGGATCGCCTGGAGTACCGCGAAGGAGTGGACAAGCGACTCCGCCCGCAGAACGCCGACGGCCCGGCCATTGAGAGCCTGGTCTTCCAGACATATCACGAGGAGGCCGACTGGGCCGCCGGGAAGATCCAAGAGTTCGTCGAGGCGAAAGAGTACGCGCCGGGGAGCATCGCCATCCTGGTCCGCCGAAACAGCGATGCCGATCCGTTCCTGCGGGCGCTGAACATGAAGGGGATTCCCTGGAGGTTCAGCGGAGCCAGGGGGCTGTACGACAGGGAGGAGATCCGGCTGGTCGTCTCATTCCTCCGGCTGCTGGCTGACCCACACGATTCCCTGAGCCTCTTTCATTTGGCTGGCTCAGATATCTACGGGATGCCGGCGGTCGATCTCGTCCTCTGCAACGGCTATGCTTCTCGAAAACGGCGGAGCCTCTACGAGGTGCTCACCGAGATCACGAGGCGGCCCAGCAGCATTCCTGAACTCTCTGGGGTCTCGTCCGAGGGGATTGCCACCGCCAGCGCCATTCTGGACGACCTCGATCGCTATCTCGGGAAGGCCGCTCGAGAGGCGACGGGCCGCATCCTCTACGACTTTCTCATGGAGCGCCCCGGCTACTGCAAGCGTCTGGTCCGTTCGAACTCCCCCAGCGACCATCAGCGGGTGGGAAACCTGGCCGAGTTCTTCGGCGTCGTTCAGCGATTCGGCGAGGTGGCGCCCCAGGATCGCGTGGCCGGCTTTGTCCCGTATCTCACGATGCTGATTGACGCGGGAGAGGACCCCCCCATCGCGGAGGGTGAGGAGGCGGCGGAAGCGGTTCAGGTCTTGACGCTGCACAAGGCCAAGGGCCTCGAGTTCGAGGCGGTCTTTCTCGCGGGGCTCGTGGAGAAACGGTTCCCATCGGTGTATCGGAGGGAGGCGATCCCACTGCCCGACGAGCTGATCAAGGACCTGTTGCCATCGGGGGACTTCCATTTGCAGGAGGAACGGCGACTGTTCTACGTTGGCATGACGCGGGCAAAGCGACACCTCTTCCTGACGCGGGCCAGGGATTACGGGACCAAGCGGGAGTGGAAACGGAGCCGTTTCCTGGCGGAGGCGCTAGAGCTGCCAAGAGAGGAGGAGGACCATCCCTGGCGAGGGGCGCCGGAAGCGGTGATCGGTCGCGCCGCTCCACCCCCAGACATCGAGCCCGATCTCAGCGTGCCGGCCGACACGCCTCTCAACCTCTCTCACTATAAGATCGATGACTATCTGACCTGTCCGTTGAAGTACAAGTACGTCCACATCCTCCGGGTGCCTGTCCTCAGGGATCAGGCCGTCGTCTATGGCGCCGCGCTGCACCGGGCCGTTCAAGCATATCATAGCCGCCGGGTTCAGGGCCTGACGATGTCGCTCCAGGAGCTGATGGACTCTTTTGAAGATCACTGGGTCAACGAGGGGTTCATCTCGCGGGAACATGAGGAGCGGCGGCTGCAGGAAGGCCGGGACGCTCTGGCGCAGTTCCATGCCTTCGCCGAGGCCGCGCCGCCACCCACATCCGTCGAGAAGAAGTTCCGGTTCCAGCTAGGCCACGACATCGTCACCGGCTATCTGGACCGTCTGGACGAGCGGGCGGGCGAGACGGTGATCATCGACTATAAGACGTCTTCGGTCCGGGATCAAAAGGACGCGGACAAAGACGCCAGGGAAAGCCAACAGCTTGCACTCTACGCCCTGGCCTACCGAGAGACGATTGGCCGGTTGCCCGACCGTGTGGAGTTGCATTTCCTGACCCCGGGTGGAGTGGTGGTGGGGCGAGCCCTCAAAGGGGAAAAGGAGCTCGAGCGGGTGGCCGACCGGATCCGGACCGCCGCGGGTGGAATCCGGACCGGTCTCTTCCAGGCCACGCCCAATCCGTGGGTCTGCGGCTTTTGCGCCTTCAGGACCATCTGCCCCGCGACCGCCTGGACAGGGGAGCGTGAAGGATGAAGATCGGGATCGATCTCGACGACGTCCTGGCGATTTCGCTGCCTCACTACCTGCAAGCCTTCAACCGGCGTTTCGGTCTCACGATCGATCTCGCCGACGGCGCGTGGAGGATCTTCGATAGGTTCCCCCAGATCCCTCGCCGGGAAGCCCACGACTTCTTCTCGGAGCTGATCGAAGACGGTTTCTTCCTCTCGCGTCCGCTGATGCCTGGCGCCAGGGAGGCCGTGGAGTCTCTGGCCGAAGAAGGTCATCGTCTGTTTATCGTCACCGGCCGCGCCGCGAGAGACGAGGCCGCAACCAGAAGCTGGCTGGAACAGGTCGGGTTGCTACGCCATTTCGGCGCGGTGGTCCATAATCGGATCGAGTCGGTGCATCGCTACAAGTCGGGAGCCGCTTTTGAGTTACAGCTTGATCTCTTCATCGAGGATGAGCTGGCAGTAGCCACCGCTGTTGCCGAGACAGCCATCCCGGTTCTGCTGTTCGATCACCCGTGGAATCAGGGTACCCTACCGGAAAACGTACAGCGTGTCCGCTCGTGGGCTGACGTGCTCGGCCGGATCGGCGAGATGAACGGAAAAGAGGGAAAGCGGCAGGCCGGGGACAATCCCGCTCGAGCTGATCATCCCCGGCCCACGCAGGCCGCGGGCAAGCCCGAGACAACTGAAGGAGATCGTGTCCGCTAATCGTGCTTTTCTTTGTAGATGTCCTTGGAAGCCTTGTTGAGATCCTTGTTCAGCTTTGCCTTCTCCTTGGGCCCCAACTTGCCGTCATTACGCTTGAAGCGCCGCTTCTCCTTCTGGATCTTGCGTTCCTCGGCCTCAAGCTTTACCGCCTCCTTCGGCGTGAGCTGGCCGCTGGAGATCCCTTCGCCTATCCGCTCCTGCTGGCGCTTCTGTCGCTCTTCGATCTCCCCGGCCCTGGCGAGGAACGGCTGGGTCAGGGTTACGACAAGCAGGGCACCTGTCATGATCACCCCGGTGATTCTTTTCATGGAGACGCCTCCCTTCAGTTGGCGGGCCACCGCGCGGGTTGGGGTTGCGTGTTCAGTTAGAGGTGGAAACTCGCCGGATGTTTAGTCAGTCCCCGATAGGTTGTCAATCGATTTTGGAGAATTGGTTCTCATGATCCCCGCATCCTGGTTGGTTCTCCTGTTGGCCGCCTTGGTCCTCGTGCTTGTATTGGCGGTTCTGGTCCTCCTTCGCGGCCGGGGCCCGAGCTCGTTGGTGGAGGCCCTGGCGGCAGGGTTCCAGAAGAGCCAGGGTGAGCTGACCGAAAAGCTCAGCCTTCTCGCTGCCGAGACCCAGGCGATTGTCCGGCAGCAAGAGAGCCTGAGGGGACAGATGCAGGGGGCGGAGCGCGGGCTGCAGTCCCTTGAAACGAAGGTGGTGGAAACAACGGCGGGCGCTCGGAGCGGGCTCACCCAATCGCTTGGCCAGGTGCAGGAGGCCCTCCAGGCGAATCTTGTGTCGGCCCAGGCGGATCTTCGCCAGGAGATCAGCCAGACCCGAGAGCTCCTGGCTCAGATGAAGTCGGCTGAAGAGGTCCGGGAGACAGCAGTACGCGAGGCCGTGCATTCCCTGAGGCGAATCGAACACGTCATTGCGGGGACGAAGAGCCGTGGGATGGCTGGCGAGAACATCCTTGGCGGGATCCTCGCACAGTTGCCGCCGGAACTCCGCGAGATGAACCTCACCCTGAATAACAAGGTCGTGGAGTTTGCCTTCCGCCTGCCGAACGACAAGCTGCTTCCCATCGATAGCAAGTGGCCAAGCATGGCCACGATTGAGAAGCTGGCCGAGACTGACGACCCTGAAGCCCGCCGTCCTCTGATCGAGGCGATCCAGGTCGAGGTCAAGAAGAAGGTCAAGGAAGCGGCGAAGTACCTCGATCCCGAGCGGACGATCCAACTCGGTGTCGTGGTCGTGCCCGATGCGGTCTTTGATCTCTGCCTCGAAGCGCATGTGGAGGCGTTCAAGGAAGGAATCGTGATCGTGAGCTACAGCCAGGCACTCCCGTATCTGCTCTCGCTCCTTCAGGTCGTCCTCCGCTTCTCCGCGAAGATCGACGCGGCAAGGCTCAGTTCGGCCTTGAAAACGATCAGTGATGCCCTGGCGAAGATCGACGCGGAGGTCGAGGGCCGGATGTCGAAATCGCTCACGCAGCTTGAGAATAGCCGGGGTGAACTGCGCACGCAATTGTCCCGCGCCAGACACGGAGCTGGGAACCTTTACCTCGGTGACGACACCCGGCCTCCACTCCCAGGCCAGGCTGAGGAAGTGTAAGAGGAATCCTCTTACCGGCTGCTCACCCGCTTGCCTCTGTCCCTGTGGTGTGGTAGCGTACACTCGCCAATCACTGGATTCTAATATGAGTGAGCGGCGATGGTTCCCATCGCGGCGATCGGGGGTTGCCACCGGACGAGGGGTAGCCGGCCCGTCTATGGGCGAATGCTCTTTCTGCCAAGGTATGATGGGTGACTGGCAGCAGTGCCGGGGGAATGATATTGGCGAGAAGAGGGTGAAATGAGTAGTGACACAGGCAGCGAGACGATCCCGATTGGCCGGCTT
>JBGPUH010000019.1:0-17008 GCA_041491025.1 Methylomirabilis sp. (SeqCode) | reverse complement strand
TGTGCCTCTCAGATCTCTATCCGCTGTTCGCCGCTCGGGCATGGCCGGCCTCGCGCCGGAGATTCTCTGCTCAGGCGCCCCTGCGTCAGCCGACCAGTGTTTGTGCCTGGTGCCCGAAGCGCGACACCGCCTGCAGGGAGAAAGGAAATAAAAGGCATGGTTGACAAGACGACTAAAACTCTGTGGCGCGGACACAGACGGCGCCTGGAATGCCAGATCACTGAGTACGCCAGAATCCTCCGAGCGATTGAGGGTCGCCTATTGCGAATTCGCGGGCGATTGCAGCGAGCAACGGGTGATGCCCAGGTGCGGGTGGCTTTCGCCTTAGAACGGTTGGAGTCCGACTATCAGAAAATCGCGGAGGGATGGCAGGCGATCCTCAAGGGCCTGGATCATACCTTCGCATCTGGTCGGCGGATCGGGCGTCAAGCGATCGATCGCGCAGACGCTGTTCTGAGCGAAAGCTCCCCGCCCCTGAGCGCTCGGGAAAAGGTTCTTCGAAGGGCCCGCGTGGAGGTTGCCGCCCTGCGGAAGGGTCTCCAGGTTGGCCTGAGGCGAGGACGTCGGATGGCCGCCGTGGCAAGCCGCCGCCGGGCCAAGCGTTCAAAACCGGAGTCGGGTGATAGTTATTTTATTGGTTGACTTTGCAACGCCTGCCGACCTGACCTCCCTAATGAGGTGATGGAACGTGTCCTACATGGGCAATGATAGACTGTAGATGCAGCGCCATCAACGCCGTACAGCATTCGGTCAAGATTGGCCGGAACCCCTTTAATAATCTTGGGACGGCGCTGTGGCACCGTTGAAAGTGAGGGGAGGGTTGTGTTACGATGCGCCAATGTCTTTGGGTGCGTCCCACGCTAGCCGACTCAAGCGATCTTCTTGCGTGCCAGTGCCGTTCCAACTTGATGTTCCGAATTTGGGCGGCGTCCCTTATGGCAATGCTCGCGACAGCGCGGAAACGCAAAGTCGCCATAAATAGTTGGAACGGTACCAGTATTCAAGCTCTCTCTGCGACGCCTCGTTGTCAAGCAGGACCGATCATACTGTGCGGAGGATGAATTCGGCGACACTTGAGCCCAGGCCGCACAGTCCGGGGGAGAGTCCGATGAGGGGCGGCGGCCCGCCCCTCTCGGTAGGGCCCGCGGGGAGGGCCGAGCGGTTACTGACATTCCTGCAAGCGCGAGGGCCTTCCCCGCGAACTAAGCGGTGCGGGCGGAGGTGTCATCTATTTCCCGCTCCGCTTAGTAACCAACATGGGTGAATCCGATGCCGGCAACGCTTTCCACTGAAGAGTTAGAAGCGATCGTCCGAGGTGAGCACGGAGATCCCTTCGCAGTGCTTGGCCCTCATCAGATCGGCGAGGGAGCCAGGAGCGCCGTGGTTGTGAGGGCCTTCCTCCCGGACGCCAGGCGGGTGACGGTTGTCCCAGCCGATCGCCCTGACGAGGGGCGGCCAATGGATCTGGTGCACCCAGACGGCCTCTTCGAGGCTGTGTTTCCGGGACACCACACCCATTTCGCCTATCGACTGCGGGTGATCGATAACCAGGGACAGCAGTTCGAGATCGAAGATCCATTCCGCTTTTCGCCGACCCTGAGCGACTACGACCTGTACCTGATGGGAGAGGGCACCCATCTCAGGAATTACGAAAAGCTGGGGGCGCATCTGACGAAACTCGAGGGGGTGCCGGGGGTGTGCTTTGCGGTCTGGGCCCCCAATGCAAAGAGGGTCAGCGTCGTGGGCGACTTCAACCGCTGGGACGGCAGGCGCCACCCGATGCGCAACCACCCAGGAAACGGGATCTGGGAGATTTTCATTCCGGGTCTGGTGGAAGGCGCGCTGTACAAGTTTGAGATAAAGGCGCGCTCTGGACAGGAGATCGCCCTCAAGGCCGATCCATTCGCCTTTGCCTTCGAGCCGCCGCCCCGGACCGCCTCGACCGTGTACGATCTCGACAACTACAGGTGGGGGGATGCGGCATGGATGGAAGCTCGTGAGCGCTGTAACCACCTCGAGCGCCCGGTGGCGATCTACGAGGTCCACCTGGGCTCGTGGATGCGGCTACCGGAAGAAGGGAACCGTTTTCTGTCCTACCGCGAGGTGGCCACCCGGCTGGCGGACTATGTCAGGGAGATGGGGTATACACACATCGAGTTGCTTCCGATCACGGAGCATCCGTTTTACGGGTCCTGGGGATACCAGACGATCGGCTCCTACGCACCCACCTGTCGCTATGGGACGCCGGCCGACTTCATGTATTTCGTCGATTACCTGCACCAGCGCGACATCGGCGTCATCCTCGACTGGGTGCCGGCCCACTTTCCACGCGATCCCCATGGGCTGGTCTACTTCGACGGGACCCACCTCTACGAGCACGCCGATCCCCGTAAAGGCGAACAGGGCGAGTGGGGCACCCTGGTCTTCAACTACGGCCGCAACGAGGTGGCCAACTTCTTGCTGGGTAGCGCACTCTTCTGGCTGGAGCGATATCATCTGGACGGCTTGCGGGTGGATGCCGTCGCCTCGATGCTCTACCTGGACTACGCCCGGAAACCCGGGGAGTGGATCCCAAATGTCCACGGAGGGAACGAGAACCTGGAGGCGATCGCTTTTCTCAAGCGCTTTAACGAAGCCGTGTACAAGCACCATCCCGGCGTGATGACGATCGCCGAAGAATCCACCGCCTGGCCACTGGTCTCGCGTCCCACCTACGTGGGTGGCCTCGGCTTCCTTCTGAAGTGGAACATGGGATGGATGCATGACATGCTTGACTACATGGCCCTCGACCCGATCCACCGGAGCTATCACTACAACAATCTCACCTTCGGCCTCCTCTATGCGTTCAGCGAGAACTTCGTCCTGCCGCTCTCCCACGACGAGGTGGTGCATGGCAAGGGCTCGCTGCTTGGGAAGATGCCGGGCGACATCTGGCAGAAGTTCGCCAATCTGCGCTGCTTGCACGTGTACATGTACGGGCATCCTGGTAAGAAGCTCCTGTTCATGGGCGGGGAATTCGGCCAGTGGCGGGAGTGGGATCACGATCGGAGTCTGGACTGGCACCTGCTAAATGAAGGTCCCCACCACAGAGGGTTGCAGGGCT
Organism: Methylomirabilis sp. (SeqCode); assembly: GCA_041491025.1. Lineage (GTDB taxonomy): Bacteria > Methylomirabilota > Methylomirabilia > Methylomirabilales > Methylomirabilaceae > Methylomirabilis. The sequence continues at coordinate 13,905 of JBGPUH010000019.1, read as the reverse complement.
TGGTGCGCGACCTGAACCGCCTCTACCGGTCTCAGCCGGCCCTGTTCGAGGTCGATTTCGAGCCCCGCGGTTTCGAGTGGATAGACTGCCACGACTGGCAGGGGAGCATCGTTTCCTTCTTGCGCCGATCCAAGAATCCGGACGACTTCGTCGTTGTTATCTGCAACTTCACTCCCGTGCCCCGGCACGGCTATCGCGTCGGAGTTCCCGTAGGAGGCGACTACGTGGAGGTTCTGAACAGCGATGCCGCGATCTACGGCGGGAGCAATGTGGGAAACGTCGGCATGGTCACGGCACAACCGATCCCCGAACATGGACGTCCGTTCTCGTTGGTCCTCACCCTCCCACCCTTGGCCGGGTTGATCCTCAAGCCCAGGGCCGCAGCAAGGCCGACATGAGGATTCAGGCCGGGTGCCATTCCCATCGCCAGCAGAGTGAACTGGGATGACAAGAGGACTCGCTGACAAGCTCCGCTTTCTTCTCGTCATCCACAACCATCAGCCACTGGGCAACTTCGACGAAGTCATCCACGCGCTCATGGACAGGGCCTACCGGCCCTTTCTCGAGGCGATCCGCGACCGGCCCGCGATCAAGCTGACGCTTCATGTCAGCGGGCCCCTCCTCCTGTGGATGGAGCATCGGGCGCATGACTATCTCGATCTCGTCGGCGAGCTAGTCCAGCGCGGCCAGGTGGAACTCTTACTGGGAGGGTTATACGAGCCGATACTGGCCGCGATTCCCCACGGCGACAGAGTCGCCCAGATCACCCTGATGGGCGAGCGTCTCCGATCCCGTTTCGGCGTGCGGCCGCGAGGCCTGTGGCTGACAGAGCGGGCCTGGGACTCGGCGATCATACCGGCACTCGCCGACGCGGGTGTAGCCTACGTTTTCATGGACGATCGAGCCTTCCTGGCCTCCGGCTTTGCAGCCGATACCTTACATGACTACTTCCTCACCGAGGCGGATGGGCGGACGGTCGCGGTCTTTCCGATCGATAAGGCCCTGAGGTACCTGGTCCCTTTTCGACCGGCACCCGAAATCGAGGGCCACCTGCGCTGGATCGCGGCGTCAGGCGGGCGTCTGGCCATCGCCGCCGACGACGGCGAAAAGTTCGGTGGCTGGCCGGGGACCTTCAAGTGGATCTATGAGGACGGGTGGCTGAAGGGGTTCCTGGACCTGCTTGAGGGGTCATCGGATTGGCTTGTCTCTCAGACGGCCGGTGAGACACTGCAGGCCATTCCCCCAAGGGGACTCTGCTATCTGCCAACCAGCTCATATATGGAGATGGAGGAGTGGACCCTCGGCCCTGAGGGGACGAGGCGGCTAGCGGAGCTCAGGGCCCGGCTCGGCTCCGATGCCGACCGGTTCGCTGCCCACACACGAGGCGGCCATTGGAAGCACTTCCTTGTCCGATACCCCGAGGCCAACCGGGCGCATAAGAAGGGCTTGGCGCTTGGCCGTCTGCTTCCCGCCAGACGACGGGTGAGTCGGGCGCGGGAGGAGCTCCTTGCCGCCCAGTGCAATGATGCGTACTGGCACGGGATATTCGGGGGGCTTTATCTGCCACACCTCAGACACGAGATCTGGCGCCACTTGGCGCGGGCCGAGGCCTTGATCCGACGTCGCCAGAGGCTAGGGGTCGAGGCGGCAGATCTCGACTGTGACGGGTGGCCGGAGGTCTGGGTGCACGGCAGGAGTTTTTCGGCTCAGGTGCAGCCGCACAGAGGCGGCCGGTTGGTCGAGTGGACCGATTTCGCGGGGGAGGTCAACTTCCTCAATACCCTCACCCGCCGGCCAGAAGCCTATCACGACGCCATTCGGCACGCCGCAGCCCAGCCAGGCAGGGAGCCCGAGGCAGGTATACCCGGCATCCACCACCTCCAGCGGCAAGCGCCGGTCGATCTAGCGAACGCCCTGGCCTACGATCTCTGGGAGCGCGCCAGCTTCCTCGATCATTTCTTTGTGGAACCGCATCCCATTTCTTCTTGGGCGGCGGGCCGCCTGGATGAGCGAGCAGATTTCGCCGACGGAGAGTGGGAGTGGCGGCCGACCTCCTGCGGCGTCGCCCTCGATCGATCGGGACACGTCCGCACCGATTCCGATGAGGGGCATCCGCTCCAGCTACAGAAAGAGTATGCCTTTACAGAGGAGCGGCGCCTTACAGTGTCCTATCGGATGCTGAATCACGGGAGGGGTCCGCTGGTCGAGCGCTTCGGCGTTGAGTTGAACCTCTTCCTTCCGGGCATCGCGTTCGGCCATTCTCAGGTTACTATCGGCGACAGGGATATGTCTCTTGATCAGCCCATCACGGCAGCCGGAGTCGAGCGTTTCACATTGCCTGCCCCGGAGGCGCACCATCGCTTGACCTTCAATCTCAGCCATCCAGCGACGCTGTACGGTCACTTGGTGGCGACACTGTCGCAGTCAGAGCAAGGATACGACCAGACAGTGCAGGCGGTGGCCGCCATGCCGACCTGGGAGATCCGCCTCGAGCCCGGCCAAGAGTGGATAGCCGCGGTCAGTGTGCAGGTCGGATGAGCTATTGTTCCACATGAGCACTTCCGCATTCGAGGAGATCCTGCGCTGGCTTAGGACCGGCGGCCTCCGCCTGGCGATCATCGCCGTGGGGAGCCTGGTCCTGGTCCGCCTCCTCACGATGGCCGCAGATCGTGTGGTCCGAACCGTCATAGAGGGAGGAGCCGGCAGAGTCGGCGAGCGGGAAAAGCGCGCCCTGACGCTGGCCGGCATCGTCAAGACGGTCGGGACGACGGCGATCGTTATCATTGCCACGATGATGGGTCTTCGGGAATTCGGGCTGGACATCACTCCCATCATCGCCGGCGCTGGCGTCGTAGGGTTGGCCATCGGCTTCGGGGCCCAAAGCCTGATCAAGGATGTCATCGGTGGATTCTTTATCATTCTGGAGGGGCAATTCGCTGTTGGTGACGTCATCAAAACTGGTGAGATCAGCGGCCAAGTCGAACGGCTCAACCTGCGCGTGACGGTCCTTCGGGATGTCAACAGCGGCGCAGTGCATTTTATTCCGAACAGCGAACTCAAGGTCGTCTCGAACCTGACGAAGGAGTGGTCACGGGTTGCCCTGAACATCGGCGTGACGTACCGCGAGGACATCGATCGGGTTGTCGGCGTGCTGAAGCGGACGGGACAAGAGCTGGCCGCGGATGGGCGAATGGGCGCGATGATCCTGGAGCCTCCTGAAGTCCTCGGGATCGAGGCGCTCGGCGAGTCCCAAGTCACCATCCAGGTGCTCGTGAAGACCCTACCTCAGAAGCAATGGGAGGTGGCGCGGGAGCTGAGAAAGCGGATCAAGGTCGCCTTCGACAAGGAGGGGATCGAGATCCCTTATCCCCATCGGGTGCTTCTCACGCGGATCGAGAGCCTGCCCCCGTCCTCTCAAATCACGTGGCCTCCGTCGAAAGAAACTTGACCACCTTTGAAGGCCGGGATTAGAATGGCGAAACGCCACAATACCTATTGCGCCGATGGAGGAGGTGACCATGCAGTACGGGATGACTGAGGAGGCCATTGAGGCATGCCGCAAGACCGTTGAGCAAGATCCCAGGAACGTCGAGGCGAGGTACCAACTTGCGCTCGGGTATTATCATGCGAGGCGGGTGAAGGAAGCGATCGCGGAGCTGCAGCGGGTGATTATTCTGGATCCCAAGCGCGTCGATGCCCACTTTCAACTCGGCCTTTGGTATTACGGTCGATGCATGTTCGGCGCCGCAATCGAAGCCTCCCAAAAGGTCCTGGCGTTGGACCCTGAGAACCCTGGCGCCTGCTATCGGATGGCCAGATCCTACTTCCATTTGGGCAAGTTGGACTTGGCCATACAGAGCTTCCGGAAGGTCCTGTCGGCCGATCCTACTCATATCATCTGCCATTACCACCTTGGGATCCTGTATGAGCGGAAGCGGATGTGGCACGAAGCGATCCGCGAGTTTTCGCAGGTGGTGTCGGAGAGCCCGAATGATGCCGCCTCTCATTTCCATCTGGGGCTCGCCTACAAGCGGCTGGGGATCCGCGATCTGGCAATCGGCGAGTTCATGGTGGCGCTGGATCTCGATCCCGAAGATAGCGCATCACTGGAGCAACTCCAGAGCCTCCAGGGGTAGCCCGAAGCACCAACGCTTAACTGTAGAGGCAGGGCTTGCCCTGCCTCTGGGCGCAGCAAGCAGCGCCCCTACAGACCCCCAACCCGACATCCGCAATCCGTCTGCCCGCCCGTGGACCCCCGCACTGCCCACCAAGCCCGCTGGGTGAAGAACCCCTTTGTCCCGCCTTTGTATTCGGTTATAATGAAAAATAGTCAGGTGTTTTGCCTCACTGATCTAACCTAAGAATAGCCGCGCTGTTTCATCGCTGACCCTCCTCACCCCGCCCCTCTGCCCCATTGGGGGAGAGGATAAAGGTGAGGGGAAACGAAAGGCGTCAGATGGGCAAGCGAAGTCCACTGTACGGTGCCGAACTCGCGGCGGGAGCCGTGTTCGGAGAGTGGTTCGGCTGGGAGCTACCCGCTCGATTCTCCGATCCTACCCTTGAGCATCGTGCTGTCCGCGACAGCGTGGGGCTGGTCGATCTCTCTTACCGCGGCATTCTGGAACTCAGAGGGAAAGACAGTGCCCGCTTCTTGAATGGGATGGTCACAAACGATGTCAAATCCCTGAAGCCCGGTTCCGGCCAGTACGCGGCAATCTTGACCCCCCATGGCAAGCTGATGGCGGACATGCGGATTTACGCGCTTGACGACCCGTATTGGCTCGATCTGCACGAGGAACTGATTCCGAAAGTGCGCGAGGTCTTGGAGCGGCATCTGATCGCTGACCAGGTGGAGATCCAGGACCGAAGTGGGGAGTTCACCATGGTCGCCCTGCAGGGCCCTGCCAGTGTCGAGCTACTCATCGGTCTGGAGATCGGGGAGGCGAAAAGCCTTGCGGAATACCAGCATCTCAGGGCTATCATCGAGGGGATACCCGTCCAGGTGACCCGGGCCAGTGAAACCGGCGAGGAGGGATTCATCCTGGTTGTGCCTGTCCCGGCGGTCTGGACGGTCTGGCAAGCACTGCTGCAGGCGGGCCGCGACCTGCCACTGCAGCCGGTCGGAATGGAAGCCTTCAACACCCTCAGGATCGAGGCCGGCATTCCCTGGTATGGCCTTGATATGGACGAGACCAATCTCCTTCAGGAGGCGGGGTTGGAGCGGGCCGCCAGCTTCTCCAAGGGGTGTTACATCGGCCAGGAGACGGTGGCGCGGACCGCCCACCGGGGGCATGTCAATTGGCATCTGGTCGGCCTGCTCCTCGAAGGCGGCGAGGCGCCAGAAGTCGGCGCTGCCCTCCTCCACGAGCAGCGAGAGGTCGGCCGGATCACCAGTGTGGTTCGTTCACCCATACTGGACCGCCCGATTGCCATGGGCTACGTCCGCCGCGAACGGATGGCGCCTGGGACCATCCTGCAACTCCAGACGCAGAAGGGGACCAGCTCCGCCGAGATCGTTCCGCTCCCATTCTACAAGCGAAAATAACCCCTCTTACTTTAGCATCGAGCGTGGAGACAACGCTCCATGAAGATCTACACCAAGACGGGCGACAAGGGTGAGACCGGACTGATCGGCGGGGCCAGGGTGCTGAAATCGGCGCTTCGAGTCGAGGCATATGGGGAGATCGATGAGCTGAACGCCGTCCTGGGTTGCATCAGAACCAAGCTGACAGACGAGACGATCAGCGAAAGCCTTCTGGGGATCCAGCGCGACCTCTTCGCCATCGGCGCTCAACTCGCCGACCCGAGGGGTCAGGTTGAAAAGAAAGCTGAAAAGGTGAGCATCGGCGAGGAACGAGTTCGACAGCTCGAGGAGATCATTGACCGGTATGATGCCGTGCTCCCTCCGCTCCGCTCATTCATCCTTCCGGGCGGCACAGAGGGTGGCGCCCTCCTTCATCTGGCCAGGGCCGTCTGCCGTCGGGCAGAGCGGCGAATGGTGGCGCTGTCTCAGGAGACATCACTCTCTCCCGTCCTCATCATCTATATCAATCGGCTCTCCGACCTCCTCTTCACCCTGGCCAGGGCGGTCAACCGCGAGGCGGGGACCGAAGAGATTCGCTGGTAGAAAGGGGGAAGACGTTGGCGATCCTGAAGGTGGCGCGTCTCGGGCATCCGGTCTTGCGCCAGATAGCGTCGCCTGTTCAGCCCGAAGCGATTCAAGGCGCCGAGATCCAGCGCCTCATCGATGACATGATCGAGACCATGCGGGAGTACGATGGTGTTGGGATCGCCGCTCCTCAGGTCCACGTCTCAAAGCAGATCGCCGTGATCGAGGCAAAGGGGAACCGGCGGTATCCCGATGCGCCCGATATCCCGCTGACGGTCCTGATCAATCTCGAGGTGACGCCTCTCGCCCCGGATTTGGAAGATGACTGGGAGGGTTGTCTCAGTTTGATTGATTTCAGGGGAAAGACACCACGCTACCGCCAGGTGCGGGCAAAGGCGCTCGACCGGCAGGGGCATCCGGTCGAGTTTGTCGCCACCGAATTCCACGCTCGAGTGCTCCAGCACGAGCGGGACCACCTCCTCGGCAAGGTCTTCATCGATCGGATGCCCAGCTTTGAGACGCTTTCTTATCTTTCCGAGTTTGCCCGTTACTGGAACCACTAGTGCCGTTCCAACCTGTTACCGCTAATGGCAGAGAGCTATGCAGCACATACGTCCTTTTCACCGAAGCCTCGTTGTTTCGACGTAAGTAGTTGGAACGGCACCAGGTGATATGCTGGCCCGACAGCGCTTTGCGACGATGATCGCTAAAGGAGAGGAGGCGATTAACCTTGCGGAGGCCGCTCTCCTGATTGCCCAGGAAGAGTATCCCGACATGGACGTCGCGGTCTATCTCGATCGGCTGGATCAAATGGCAGAGGAAGTTGACAAGCGAGCCTGGAATCAAAAAGATCCCTACGGCCGCCTTGAGGCATTGAACCGCTATCTCTTTGACAAGGCTCAGTTCAGGGGCAATACCGTAGAGTATTACGACCCTCTGAACAGCTTTCTGAACGAGGTGCTTGATCGGCGGACCGGAGTTCCAATCACCATCTCAACGGTCTATTTGGAAGTGGGATGGCGTCTGGGCCTGCCACTTCTGGGCGTTGGCTTCCCCGCCCACTTCCTGGTAAAATACTCGTCCCCGGAGGGAGAAATCGTCATCGATCCGTTTCATCGGGGCGCCGTCCTGAATGAAGAGGATTGCCAGAGTCGGCTCGATGAGTCATACGTCGGGCGAGTCCGTTTCCAGCAAAGTTTCCTGGCCACATCGACCAAGCGCCAGATCCTGACGAGGATCTTGACTAATCTCAAAGGGATCTACTTGGCTGCAAAGGATCACCGCAGGGCGCTGGCTGCGATCGAGCGGATCTTGCTGATCGATCCTGATCTCGGTCGCGAGGTTCGAGACCGCGGGATCCTGCGGATGCGGCTTAAGCAAACATCTCAGGCCGTGGCCGACCTCGAGCGCTATCTGACGATGAACCCCAAGGCAGAGGATGCCGAGGAGGTTCGAACCCGACTGCGCGACTGGCGGCAGGCCCAAGCAAGCTTGAATTAGGGTAAAAGCAATCAAGGGAGTGTCATTGCATCGCAACGAGACTCCGTCTCGGATTGCTACCCCTTCGCTTCGCTCTGGGCTTCGGCTTATGTGGTCGCTCGCAATGACCAGTACAAATGGAGAGAGCATAGATGGAACCCCAGGCGTTCATCAAGGAGTTGGAGGAAGAGAACACCGCACTGCTGGCCCGCCTTGAGCCCGGCGAAGCGCTAACTGCCGAAAGCGGCGGGAGCCTTGACATCGGTCGCCTCCTGAAGATCGCCTTGAAGAACGAGCTGGAGGCGACCGAGCTGGCAGCCCGGTGGATCGAGAGCACACCGGAGGTGGATGTGAAGCTAGGCTTCGCCCGACAGGTGGGGGACGAATCCAAACACTACCGGTTGATCGAGGATCGTCTGAAGGAACTCGGCGTCGATCTCAGTGGATTCAATCCGATCGGGAATGGATACGGGGAGCTGTTTCAGTACCTGACCACCCTCACCGACACGGTAGAACGGCTGGCAGCCGGACAGTTCACGCGGGAAGCGATCGCACTAGTCAAGAATCGACAGTTCATCGAGCTGTGCGAGGCAAAGGGCGATCACGCCACCGCGAAACTTTACCGCGAGATGATCCAACCCGACGAGACCTACCATCACAAGCTGGGCCGGGGTCTCTTGCTGAAGTACGCCGTGACTGACCAACAGCAGGAGCGGGCAAGGCGGGCTTCTCGCAAAACGCTGGAGTTGGCCGAAGAGCTCTCGGGATTGGCCTTAAAGAAGGCCGGGGTCCACCATGCCCCCGGATGCTGAGAGACCAATCTTGCCCGAGGCGATCTGACGGACCAGTGGCTCGTCGGCCGGGGGAAACGGGTAGGCACCGATCTCCGCCGTGGTGATCCAGCGACAGGCGTCGCATCCGAGCGGTTTGGGATCGCCAGCCAGGATCGTGCATCGATAGAATCGGATCTGGACTCGGCGTTCAGAATCGTTGTGCTCGGCGGAGGCGACCTGTTCGTGGACGGCGACGGTCAGCCCCAGTTCTTCCATCACCTCTCTGACCAGGCAGGCCTCGAAGCTCTCGTCGAGCTTTCGCTTGCCGCCGGGAAACTCCCACAGTCCACCCAGATGGGCGTTACTCCGGCGCTGGGCAATCAGGATATTTCCGTCCCTGATGATCAGGCCGGCCGCCACCTCGACTGTCGGTACGTGCTCTCGCACTACCTGTTCCCTTCCCGATCGGAACGTTTCGATCGGCTAGTCTGCCTTCGAGAACCCCTCGGGGGCTCCCATGGATAGGAGACGCAGATCCGTTGCATCGGGCAGACAGGGCAGTTGGGCTTCCGAGCGGTGCAAATGAGCGCGCCAAAATCCATCATGGCCTGGTTAAAGTCATACGCTTTCCCTTTAGGGATCAAGGCGGCCGAGAGGTCCCAGAGTCGGTTCGCCGTTCTGGAGCGCTTCGAGCTGCCGGAGCCCAGGAAGACGCGGTGCAGCAGCCGCTTGACGTTCGTGTCGAGGATGGGGGCGTCCTTGCGAAAGGCGAAGCTCATCACCGCGCCGGCGGTGTAGCGGCCGATCCCCTTGAGAGCCTGAAGCTCCTCCAGCGAGTCGGGGATCTTGCCGCCGTGGCGGCGAATGGCCTCCTGGGCTATGGCGTGAAGGCGGACCGGCCGGATGTTATACCCGAGGGGCCGCCAGACGACCTCGACATCACGAACCGACGCGCTGGCAAGCTCTTCGATCGAGGGATACTTCCGGAGAAACTCCTTATACTTGGGTATGACCCGTTCGACCTGGGTCTGTTGCAGCATCACCTCCGAGACCAAGATCTTGTAGGGATCGGAGGTCTTCCGCCAGGGAAGGTCGCGCCGATGGCGCGCATACCAGCGCAGCAGTCGCTGCTGGAATTTGCGCCTGATGGCGGCGTCCGGAAAGTGATTGGTGAAGCGTGGCATCGGCCGTAGTGTAGTGAGGTGGGGCACCAATTTCAATATCATTCAGCATCAGTAGCATTCAGCAGTCAGCATTCAGCTATCAGCCTAAAGCCATCAGGAAGCTGAACGCTGATGGCTGATGGCTGACCGCTTGAGATAGAAAGGAAATAGATGGCGACGAATCTAGTCAGACCTGAGCGGTTTTTCCTCGAGAAGTTCGGCCTTACCGAGCGGCACCTTGAACGGGGGTTGGGTGCCGTCCTCGGCACGCAGATCGATTATGCCGACCTCTATTTCGAGTACCGGATCAGCGAAGCCCTCTCGCTTGAGGAGGGGATGATCAAGCGGGCATCGAAAAATATCAGTCAGGGGGCGGGCGTCCGAGCCCTGGCTGGAGAGAAGACCGGCTATGCCTTCTCCGACGAGATCAGCGTTGAGAATCTTGAGCTGGCTGGCTCTCGCGCCAAGGGGATCGCCGAGCGGGCTGGCGCCGGGACTCCTCCGCCCGTCAGGGTTGGTGGCCCTCCTCCTCACGACCTCTATCCGGTCCGCATCCCGCCGATTGAGATCCCGGTGGAGAAGAAGATCGATCTGCTCCAGCGCATCGACGCCATCGCCAGGAAGGTGGACCCCCGGATCGTCCAGGTGATGGGTTCATTTGCCAGCGAGTACAAGATCGTCCTGGTCGCGACCTCGGCCGGCGTCATGATCGGAGACATCCAGCCCCTGTCCCGCCTGAACATCACCTGCATCGCCCAAGAAGGTGATAACCGCCAGATGGGAACCTGCGGAGGGGGTGGCCGGGTCGAGTTCGACTTCTTCTTGGAAGACGGCCGGTTCGACCGCTACGCAAGGGAGGCCGCCCGCCTGGCCATCGTCAACCTCAGTGCGGCCCACGCCCCGGCCGGAACCATGGACGTGGTTCTCGGCCCCGGATGGCCGGGGGTCCTGCTGCACGAGGCGATCGGCCACGGCCTCGAGGGCGATTTCAATCGGAAGAAGACCTCGGCCTTCACTGACCGGATCGGGCAGCGGGTGGCCTCCGAACTTGTCACCGTGGTGGACGACGGCACGATACCTTTCCGCCGAGGCTCTCTCAATATGGACGACGAGGGCACGCCGACCGGGCGCACCGTCCTGATCGAGCGCGGGATCTTGCGAGGGTATATGCAGGATCGGCTGAATGCGCACCTCATGGGGATGAAGCCCACCGGCAACGGCCGGCGCGAGAGCTATGCCTTCCAGCCGATGCCCCGCATGACCAATACCTTCATGCTCCCGGGCGACTCGATGCCGCAGGAGATCATCGCGTCCGTCAAGCGGGGGCTGTACGCCGTGACCTTCGGCGGCGGCCAGGTGGACATCACCAGCGGCAAGTTCGTCTTTTCGGCAAGCGAGGCCTACCTGATCGAGGACGGGAAGATCACCCGACCGGTCAAGGGGGCGACGCTGATCGGTCACGGTCCAGAGGTCCTCACTCGAGTCACCATGGTGGGAAACGACCTGAAGCTGGACGAGGGCATCGGAACCTGCGGCAAGGATGGCCAGATGGTCCCGGTTGGAGTGGGCCTGCCGACCATCAAGGTCGAAGGGCTCACCGTGGGCGGGACACAGAGCCTGACCAAAGAGGAGATCTATCTCCAATGATTAGCCAGAGAATCGCCGAGGAGGTCTTGCAGGAGGCGAAGCGGAAAGGCGCCACCGAGGCCGACCTGGCCCTGGTGCAAAATGAGCTCGTCACGGTCCAGGTCAGGTTCGGCGAGGTCGAAACCATCCGAAGCGCCAAGGAGGTCGGCCTTGGGTTGCGACTATTTTTCGGCAAACGATCGGCCACCAGCTCTACTTCGGATCTTTCCAAGGAGTCGCTCGCTCGATTGGTCGAGGATACGGTCGTCCTGGCAAAGGCGACCGCCCACGATGAGTTCTCGGGTCTCCCTTCGCCGGAGGAGCTTGCCAAGAGCTTCCCGGAGCTTGACCTGTACGACCCGGAAGGGGAGACCCTCACCGTCAAGGAGCGAATCGCGCGAGCCAAGGAAGCGGAAGCCGCGGCCCTGGCCTACGACAGTCGGATCACCAACTCCGAAGGAGCGGATTTCTCCAGTAACCTCTATCGAATCATCTACGGGAGCAGCCAGGGCTTCTTGGGCGAATACCGCGGCACGACTTTCAGCCTGGCGGTGACGCCGATCGCCTTATCAAACGGAGCGATGCAGCGCGATTACTGGTACTCGTTCACCCGCCACCTGAACAACCTCGAGTCGCCGGAAGCGATCGGCAGGCAGGCGGCCGAGCGAACCGTCAGGCGCCTCGGTGGGAAAAAGATCAAGACGCAGGAGGTCCCGGTGGTCTTTGACCCGGAGACCGCCGCCAGCCTCATGCGAACCCTCTGCTCCGCAGTTTCCGGCCCTTCCCTCTATCGCGGGGCTTCCTTCCTGATCGACAGGCTGGGGGATCGGATCGCCGCGGAGATCGTCTCGGTGTATGACGACGGGACCCTCCCGGATCACCTCGGCTCGAAACCGTTCGACGGCGAAGGGTTGCCGACCCGCCGCACAGCAGTCATGGAGAATGGCGTCCTGCGCAGCTACCTCCTGGATACCTACTCTGCCAGAAAGCTCAAGCTTGCGCCGACCGGCAGCGCAGTCAGGGGTATCGGCGACGTTCCGACCGTCGGACCGACGAACTTCTACCTGCAAGCCGGGCCCCACGATCCGGCCGACATCATCCAGTCGATTGATGCAGGCCTCTACGTCACCGAGATGATCGGTTCCGGCGTAAATCTTGTGACGGGCGATTACTCCCGGGGGGCGGTGGGATTCTGGATCGACAAAGGGGAGCTGACTTACCCGGTGGAAGAAATCACCGTGGCAGGGAACCTCAAGGTGATGCTGCTCGGGATCGAGATGGTCGGCAACGACCTGACCTTCCGCAACAGCGTCGTCGCGCCCACCCTCAAGATCCGCCGCATGACCGTCGCCGGCCACTAGCCAAACCCGTCTGATTGATCGTCATCGCGAGTGTCACAGCCCCGAAGCAATCTCAAAAACGTGGTGGGGTAAGGATATGGAAATCGTGATGGGTTCTATGGTTTCCAAACAGGAAGCTCGACATGGCGGGCTATCAGGTCAAAGTGTTTATCGCGGTGAAGAAGGCGGCACGGGTAGTTCAAGGCAACAGCGGCGATGAGATGGTCCGTCGCTGGGATGGACAAACCCTTGAGTCGCGCTGTGTGAGCCATCCTATACGCCGATCTCCAGACCGATGCCGTAATGGGGAACTGTTGCAGCGCTTCCAAGTCTTCGCAGAGCTCCTGATACTCTCCCTCCGTCCGTGTGCCACCAGCAAGCTCCAGAATGATCATTTCACAAGTCGCCGCACGCCCCTCGGCAAGCAAATGACGGACTTGTTCCCTTACGATGGCATCTCCAGTGGGCCGCAACGCGTCGATCCAGGCCGAAGTGTCGATCAGGACCCATCCGTCAGCCATCGGCGCGGAGCTTGGTCAGCCTTCTAGGTGTGAGGTCAAGGGGGAAGCGACCCAGTTTTCCCAGGAGACGCTCGATCCGCTGCTGGCGAATCAGGGCCTCCAGAGACTGGTGAATGAGTTCCCTCTTCGTCTTAGCCTTGGTCAGAGCCAGCGCTCGCTTCAGCAGCTTGTCATCAATCTCCATGGTAGTCCTCATCGCGAATCCTCCTTTAGGCATAAAATTACCACGATTTTTATGCCATATCAAGTGCACGATTAGGCTTCCTTACGGAGCGACGGCTCTTGCCTTCAAGCCGGGCCCCACGATCCGGCCGACATCATCCAGTCGATTGATGCAGGCCTCTACGTCACCGAGATGATCGGCTCGGGCGTAAACCTTGTGACGGGCGATTACTCCCGGGGGGCGGTGGGATTCTGGATCGACAAAGGGGAAGTGACCTATCCCGTCGAGGAGATCACCGTGGCAGGGAACCTCAAGGAGATGCTGCTCGGGATCGAGATGGTCGGCAACGACCTGACCTTCCGCAACAGCGTCGTCGCGCCCACCCTCAAGATCCGCCGCATGACCGTCGCCGGCCACTAATCACTGCCCAGCAGCAGAAGAGGGGTGCCGGAAAAACATCACGCTACCCGATCGTCTATCGCAACACCGGCCAGCCCCGACCGATCATACAATTGCGGTAGATGCTCTCGTAGTCTCGAGAGGCTGCCCCTGCGCCGCCCGCGGCCCCAGCCGCGGCCCCGACGACGGCTCCTGCGGCAGCCCCCGTACCCGGCCGGCCACCGATCCACCCAAGCAAAGTACCGAAGATAGCGCCGAAAAAGCCGCCACTCACCGCCCCGGTACCCACCCGCTCTGACCGGCTCTGCTGGCTCGCCAGGGCCCCGCACTCC